>JASFZJ010000048.1:0-54672 GCA_045267865.1 Sulfurovum sp.
GATAGTGATGGAGATGGAGTAAGTGATAGTCAAGATATTGATCCTCTTGACCCTAAATCTAATGAAAGTAAGGATAATTTAGTGGGCTATCAAATACTAAAAGTTCTAGATTATAACTTTATATTTGTCTCCCAGCCATTGGAAAATATTATTAGGATACAACTCTATTATAGTACAAATACCAAAGATGATATGTTAGAAGGATTAAAGCTTTCGTTAGAATACAATAGTGAACAGCTTGAATTTTTGGGTTTCTCTGATGTCTTAGAACACTCACACGAAAAAATAGAAACATTAGTAGATACCAATGATGAGTATCAAGGAAATCACTACTTATATAACAAAGAAACACCTATAAAATGGGCTTCTAGCTTGAATAATTGGCCTATGATGCCCTTACCTACTAAACTGGTAACAGCAAGATTTAAACTCAAAGATATTGTAAATATGGGTGAAGTAGCATGGGTACAAATATCTTCAGATAAAGTAGCAAAAGGCTATATGCTCAAACCTATTCAATTTAAAATTAAAGTAACAGAGTTAGAAGGTATCTCCTCTCTTGATTTAGGAGATACAAGTGATATTAATAAAATAAAACTGCTTACTCGTGCTTTAATCGGTATGGAAGGTTTTGACCTTTTAGGTAAGAATAGAGGTACAGCCGAACAAGCCAATGGTATTAGTGAGTATGTAAAACAATCTTTTAGTATCTATGATATTGATGGAGATGGTGAAGTGAATCCATTGGTCGATAGCGTCTTGCTTTACCGTTATTTCAAAGGTACACTCAAAGAAGAAGATGTCGCACTTTTAATCAATGAACACTCTACAAGACGAACATTAATTGAGATAGAAGATGCCATTAAAAGAGTATTGGCTCTTTGATGTTTAATAAGAAAAAAATACTATACATACTCTTAGGGTTGATTATTATAGGCTTAGGAGTATGGGGATATAGCTATTACCAACATCAAAAAGAGGTGCTTATTAAAGTAGGTGAACTTGAAATTACCAAAGCAGAATTTGAACAAGAGCTTCGTTACAAAGGCAAAAAATTTATTGATAGAGTAGATAAAAAAGCCCTGTTAGAAGATATGATTACCAAGAAGCTCTTTTTAAACAAAGCCAAAAGTATTGGACTAGAAGAAGAGAGCAAAATGAAACGAGAGTATGACTATATGCTTATCGGTAAGATACGAAAACGCTTTATAGAAGCCAAACGCAAAGAGATAAAAATAAGTAAGGCAGATGTAGAAGCATATTATCAACAACACAAAGAGAGCTATAAACTGCCTTTTAAACGAAAATTTGCTATTGTTTTTGCTCAAAAAAGACGTAAAAATAGTTCCAAAGAGAAGCAAATGATAGAAGAAAAGTTTGCCAAACTTATAAAATTTTACCAAGAAAAAAAGTTACCTCCTGCAAACAAAGGCTTCGGGAGATATGCGATTGAATATTCAGAACACCAAGTAAGCCGTTACCGTGGTGGTGAGCTAGGGTGGTTTGACCAAGGCTCAAAACTCAATTGGGAACAAAGCGTTTTAGACAAAGGTTTTTCTTTGGCTAAAGTAGGTGATTTGAGTGAGATAATAGAGACAGACAAAGGATATTATATGTTGCGTATTATGGAGGAGAAAAAAGCCAAATACAAAACACTAAAAGAGGTCTATTTTAAAGTCAAACATCAGTTGCTTTTTGCCAAACAAAAAGCAATTAATACGAATTTTGAAGCACTATTACGCCGTGAATATGAAGTCACAAAAGGTCTAGCAAAATTAGATGAGATAAGAATCAAAACTTCATCTTTCAATCAAGAAAAAAAGCCACCTCTAGGTGTGCTAAACAATCAATAAGGAAAAACAATGCTATATAAAATAACATTAGGACTCATAGCCATTTGGGTATTAAACGCTTGTGGAGGAGGTGGTGGAGGAGATGAGACTCCTACAAATAATCTACCAGTTGCAATGATAGAAACACTTACATCTAAAATAGAAGGCTCAACTGTAGAACTTAATGCCTCTTCATCTTATGACAAAGATAAAGACAATATTACTTTTTTATGGAAACAAAACTCTGGTTCAAAAGTTATTATCATCAATTCTACAACTGCAATGCCATCATTCATTGCACCTGATGTTGATGGTAACTCTGTGATAGAACTAGAACTCTCTGTTAGTGATGGCAAAGCAACTAGTCGAGCTAAGGTAGCTATCAATATTATTGATATTATTAAAGAAGAGAAAAGACACGAAGTCACAGCGAATGAGACTTCTATCAAAAGTAGCAATGGCATCGTAAATATCTCATATAGCTACAACAAAACCCCCTAGTGATGAAGTGACAAGTGGATTGGTACTGAATATTTACTGGGACTCTAAGGTACTTGAATTTAGCAAAGCCACAGAGAAACTCATTACAGATTTTATGGGACTATCTAGTATCAAAGATGATGTCGATGATAAAGATAGCAATGAAAAGACTGATAAATATATCACTATATCATGGGTCAATTTAGAAGAGGGAAATTGGAAAATTCCAAGCACTCTACCTACAGCCCTCTTTGACCTAGAGATGAAAGAGATAGACACTCCAACAGGCACAACATCTATCAATATCAATACCAGTGTAGATTCTCCAAGGTTGAGCTTTTATGGTACTTCTATTTTGGTCTCTTTGGGGGAATAGTCTATAGTTAGGAATTAAACTCAAATAAAACTACAAAATAACATTGTTATAATTATGGATTTTTTTAAGTTCTATTCCTAAGCTAATCTCAGATTTTACTATATTTTGCTAAAATCATAATCAACTATTTATTACTCTAAATGAAAGATATATTATGGATGCTTATGAATATAGTGAACTACTCAAATCAGTAACTAAAAAAATGGAAAATATTAAAAATATTGTCAAGCCTAATAATATAAAAGATAGATTAAACGAAATAGAGACTATGCAACAAGACCAAGAGTTTTGGAATGATGCTACTATCCTACAGGAGAGGGTAATGCACCTATTCCCTTAATATAATTTATACTTATGCTAAAAGTCCGAAATCCAATATATTAATCAATAGTCCAATAACAATATCATTCATCTTAATAGACTTAGAAAAATAGATAGTTTTGCGAGTAAGTCTCTTTACTCTAGTTCTTAAAGTAAGATTTTTTCTCTCAATAGTTTGGGTATTTTCTTTTCCAATTTCATATTTAGTTTCATCTAGATTTTTGCTATACGAGTCCCAATTATCTGTGTAATATTTTCCTATATTAAATGTTAATGCTTCTAAAGCATGTTTAAAATTAAAGAGTATTGACAATACCTTAGCCAAAAAAATTTAAAACCAAAGAAAACAGTCTATCTAATAGGTGGAGATGAAGTTGTGGTAAGTAAATTAGGTAAACATAGTTATGGATTGGATAGATTTTACTCATCAATACAAAATCAAGTCATAAAAAGTTTAGCTTTTCTAAACCTTTCTTTGATAAGTGTAGAGAAGAGAAAAGTATATTCACTTGCGATAAAGCAGAAAGTAAAAGCAGAAAAAAGCTAAGCGAGGAAGACCAAAAGGAAGTGCCAACAAAGATAAAAAAAGTGTAGAACTCTCACCATATTTAAAGTTTGTACAAAATACCCTCAAAGAGGCACTGACACGGATAAATAAGGAGATAGATCTTGTCTATTTTGTCTTTGACGGAGCTTTTGGAAATAACTACGCAGTGCAGATGGTTCAGTAATGTGGATTAGAGGAATTAAATTTTTTTTAAACTTGTTTGTTTCTCTTGGAGTATTATAATTGCTTTTGAAATTTAAGGGCAATCATAAGGGATTACCCCCCTCTACTTAAATATATCACAATCACTAATATTTCCAGAGTTAAATCCTTTTTTAAACCATGCTACTCTTTGAGCAGAGCTTCCGTGTGTGAATGCATCTGGACGTACCATCTCTCCTGATTCTCTTTGGAGTGTGTCGTCACCTATCGCACTTGCTGCTTGTAGAGCCTCTTCCACATCTCCTGCTTCTAATATATAGAAATTTTTGTGTGCTTGGTATGCCCATGCTCCTGCATAACAGTCTGCTTGTAGTTCTACTTTGACTTGCAGTGCATTGGCTTTTTTACTATCTTCTCCCCATTTTTGTTTGGCTTTATGTACTTTGTTTAGTATGCCTTGGAGGTTTTGGATATGGTGTCCTATCTCGTGAGCTAATATATACGCTTGTGCAAAATCCCCTGGAGGATTATGAATTTGTGATAGCTCATCAAAAAAGCTCAAGTCTAAATATACTTTCTGGTCAGCAGGACAATAAAAAGGTCCTGTTTGTGATTTTGCTGTGCCACACCCACTATTAGTTGTACCACGATATAGTACAACTATTGGCTCTTGGTATCCTCTCAGTCTCTTTTTCCATATATCTTCTGTACTTGCTAATACTGTAGAGATAAATTGAGCATTTTGCTCATCTTTGGCTTTATCTTTGACTGTTGTTGTGGTGGTACTACTTCCTCCACTTAGAAGTATAAGAGGATTTATCCCCATCATATACGCTCCAACTCCTACAGCGATAAGAGCCCAGCCAAACTTAGTGCGTAAGAGTGGCTTTATGAGAGGCCAAATTATCATCAGGCTACCAATTGATGGTAGTTTTTTATTGCTTCCTATCCCATCATCTCGTCTATCATCTATATTATCGCTTCTTCGTCCATCTTCCCATCTCATATTAACTCCCTTTTGGATATATTCATTAAGAGATTATACCAATCAAAAGTAAAATTTAACTACAATATTAGCAATAAAACAAGGAGTCTATTTGTCTGAAGCATTAGCAAGAAAATATCGTCCTTCCAAATTTGAAGATTTAATCGGACAAGAGTCTGTATCTCAAACCCTATCTCTCGCTCTCGACAAAGAGAGACTATCTCACGCCTATCTATTCTCAGGATTACGAGGGAGTGGTAAGACCTCAACAGCACGGATATTTGCCAAAGCACTACTCTGTGAAAAGGGAACTACTTCTCACCCTTGCGATATTTGTGGGCATTGTATGATGGCTAATGAGGGTAGGCATTTGGATATTATCGAGATGGATGCTGCGTCTAATCGTGGTATTGATGATATCAAAGACCTTATTGAACATACTAAATATAAGCCATCATCTGCACGGTTTAAGATATTTATCATTGATGAGGTTCATATGCTTACACCACAAGCATTTAATGCACTTCTCAAAACTCTTGAAGAGCCTCCTAGCTTTGTGAAATTTATTTTGGCGACAACTGACCCTCTTAAACTTCCTGCCACTATTCTCTCACGAACACAGCATTTTAGGTTTAAAAAAATACCTCATAATCTTGTATTAACACACCTAGAGCATATACTTAATCTCGAAGTTGTAGGATATGAAAAAGAGGCATTAGATATAATCGCAAGAAGTGGAGCAGGAAGTCTAAGAGACTCTCTCACACTCCTAGACCAAGCGATAGTATATTCTAAAAATTTTGTAGATGTAGCCACTATTACCAATATGTTGGGGATTATTGAGCCATCACTATTGGAAGAGCTTATAGAGGATATAATCAATCAAGATACGGCAAAGATACTTCTATTTATCAAAAGTGCTAGAGATTATGAAGCAGAGATGGTACTTGATGAGCTTACGCTCTATCTCAAAGAGGTACTCCTAAGTGGCAAAGAATCCATAAGTGCCACTACAATAGAGAGATTTTTTAGAGTTATTGCACAATCCAAAGAGCTTTTGCATATTGGAAGTGATGGGGAATTTGTACTCTCACTAGCACTATTGAAGATGAAAGAGGCGATGGAGATAAGTGATATAGATACAATGATTCGCTCACTAGAGGGAGAACTCAAAGGTGTGACTATCTCACCTGTAGTTGCTAAAGTTACAGCTCCAAAAGAGGAACTTAAAAAAGAAGAGATACCTCAACAAGAGACTTCTCGAACAGAAGTAGTAGTAGAGAACGAGCCTGAACCACCTAAACCAATAGTAGAACCAATGCTTCAGATAAAAGAGCCTCCATCACCTATGGCACCTATAGAAAAAATAGATATAAATGAGAAAAAATTTAATACTCTCAAAGAGAAGATATATGAGAGAGAGAACAGGCTAGGAGAGTGTTTTGAATCTAATATCAAATATATAGGATTTGAAGATAATAGCCTTAGTTGGGAATCAACAGTAGAGGGAGAGGATAAGACCCTACTTATACAAAATTGGTCTGCTATTAAAGTATTGGCACAAGATGTATTTGGATTTGAGACGAAGATTATCAATATAAGTAAAAAAAAAACTAAACCCAATATAGAACAAACAGCTTCTCAACCAATTATAAATGAAACTCCCATACCTCACCAAGATAGTGATGTGGGGTCAATGATAGAAGATATAGAGATGAAAAGCTCGTGTATTATGCCTCCCTCAGTAGAGAAAGACCCCTCTACCCTACTCCAAGAACCGATGGTTAAAGAGGCGATAGCTCTGCTTAATCCTAAAAAGGTTAGAATTAAGAGGAATGTTTAAGATGCGAAACTCTTAACAAAAGCTCTTCATATTATGTAGGAGTTTTTGACCTATACCTTTAGGTCTAGCTAAATCTTGGATATACTCATTGTATGTCATCTGTTTATCTTCCAAAAATATATTTAGGAACTCCATAGATTGTCTATCTCCCTTTTTCTTTTCTATATCTAGGAGAATGGCATATATTTTTTCTACCTCTTTTATCACTTTTCTAGGTGTCGCTTCTCTAAATGCTATATAGTTGCGTATCTGTCCATTACTGCCTCTTTGTATATCAAAATCTGTAGTTACCCAATAAAATTTTCCATCTTTTGTGAGATTTTTGACCACGGCTGTTATATTTTTACCTTTTTTGATACTCTCCCACATTAACTGAAATATAGCTTTTGGCATATCAGGGTGTCTTATTATATTGTGAGGTTGACCTATAAGTTCCTCTTTTGTATATCCTGCTACCTTTAAAAATGTCTCATTGCCGTAAGTTATCCTACCACTGATATCTGTTTTACTAACTAATATATCATCTGAAGATAATTTTTTCTCTTTCCCTTGATCCTTAATTATTAGCATTTTATTCTCTTTTCTTTTTTAATTCTAATGAGAAGTCTATCATAGTCTGTATAAATTTCTCTTTTTTCTCTATAGCACTATCCCAATGATTATCCGTAAATAAATTTTGGATGATATTTGCTAAATTTGCCTCATCATTGAGTTTTAAGTTTACCAAAACACCTTTAATCGCATGAAAATTATTGGCTAGTGCCTCGCTATCTTTTTGCTTTGTATTTAGCTTTATCTCTTCTATATATAAATCTATACTCTCTATTGCTTTACTCAATAATGACTCTACTATCTCATCATCAAAAGTTTTTTTGAGGTGATTATATGCTGTAGTTTTCATATCTATAATATTTTGTTGCTCTTTTTCTATAAAATCATCTTTAGAAGCATTTTCTAAAATCTCTTTATTTTTTTTAATACGATTGAGTTTGTAGTCTATATTTTTAACTCCACCATTCATAAAGTTCAAAAAACACTGCTTTAACTCATCTTTATCAAGAGGTTTCTCTATAAAGGCATCCATACCCGACTCTTTGGCTGCTCTTATATCTCTCTCATAGACATCTGCACTCATACATATAATAAGAATATCTTTATTAAATAGTCTAATCTGCCTGGTTGCATCATATCCATTCATTACAGGCATTCGTATATCCATAAAGATAATATCATACTCATTTTTTCTAGCTTTTGCTACTGCCTCTTGACCATTTTGTGCTGTATCTGAAGATATAGAGAAAGATATAGACAACATCTCTTTGATATACTTTCTATTCATCTCTACATCTTCTACAATTAGCACTCTCAAATCAGAGAAGTTTATTACACTAATATCTTTATTCGTTGTCTTCACACAAAATTCCTCTACCTGAAATATTAAATCTCTAGCACTTATTGGCGTTTTTATTATACTATCAAAAGAAGTATTACTTATCTGTTTATTACTATTTAATAATGCTAGACAGAAGATAGATGGATGAATTACTCTCAGTACGGATATTATATTGGCTACATCATACTTTATATCATTCATATCAAAGAGTATAATATCATAACTTCTTACTTTGACAAATATATCATTAAAGGTATCTGACATATCTCTGTTTGGACTCTCATACTCAAATAGAGTATTAAAGGTTCTAATTAAATCAGATATCTTCTCTTTGAGCTTATCATCACTTGAAATCAAAAGTATCTTTTTACCATAGAGCTTTTTAGATAACTCTTTTTGATTTCCTTTTTTGGCTATAAATGTTACAGAAAATAAACTACCTTGTTTCTCTTCTGACTCTATACTAATATCACCATCCATTAGCTTAATAATCTCTTTGGAAATAAAAAGACCCAATCCAAATCCTTGTGTACTATCAGTAGTGACAAAAGGATTAAAAAGAGCCTTTTGCATCTCTTTTGACATCCCCTCACCAGAATCTTCTATATTTACTGTAATTTTGACACTGCTACCCCTATCTACAACCTCTTTGACATAGAAATTAATAACACCTTTTTTGGTAAATTTCACAGCATTTGATAAGATATTTAGTATAACCTGCTTAATACGACGAGAGTCAGCTACTATAGAATACTCCAAAAATGGTATATCTGATTTAAGGATAGTATCTTTATGTAAATTTGCTTTAATAACATCAGCACACTCACTTAATATTGTATGTAGGCATACCTCTTTATTATCTAGGCTAATATCATTTTTTTCAAACTTTACAATATCTAAAAAATCTCCCACTAAAGATAAAAGATATTTTGAACTATGAAGCATACGGCCTAGATACTCTTGCTGTTTTTTATCCAAAGCCGTATCTTCTAATAGCTCTCCATACCCCAAAATAGAGGTAAGAGGAGTGCGAAGCTCATGGCTAATAGATGCCATAAAAAGATTTTGTTTTTCTTGACTTTGCATAACAATCTATCTACTGTTTTTTCATATTTAAAGCGATTGTAGAGGCAAAGCTCTCTATATCAAACGGCTTCAACATAAAATCATCTGCACCCAAATCTCTTAAATCATTCTCCTCCATACCATCAACAGTGATAATAAGAACAGGCAAATCATTAAATTTACTATTGAGTCTAATGCGTTTGAGTATCTCTCTCCCTTGCATTTGAGGTAGATGAAGGTCTAAGAGTACCATATCTATTCTTCTCATTCCATTCTCTAATATATCCAATCCTTTTGCTCCATCATCTGTTGATATAACATTTATATCTGAAACTTTTGCCAATAATGCACGAATTAACTGTATATTAAACATATCATCTTCAATCACCAATATATTTATATTTCCAAGGTATCTTAAACTCATCTATTTTCCTTTTTTATATGACTTTTAAATTTATATATTGATATTATATCTAATAAATCAATAAGCTTATCTTGTAATCTATTATTATGCTGGGTCTATATCGGCTCTCTTCTGTTTCTCAACAAGTTCAGTCAAAAACTCTTCAATTGAATATCTCTGTCTATACTCTGGTACCATAATATGAACCAAAATATCACCTAAATCTGCTACTGCCCAATCATCTGTTGTGTCTGATGCAAATATCTCATCATCTTGTGCTTTTACACCTTTTTTGAGGTAATCAAAAAGTGATATTGTATGTTTACCATTGAGTGAGTTGGCTATTATTACTCTTTTGGCTATATAATCAGCATTTTGGAGATTAAATACCTCTATATTTTGTGCTTTTTTGTCTTCAAGTATATCTACTATACCTTTTACTCTATCTTCCATTGTCATTCTTGTCCTTCTAATATCTGTTTTACAGACTCTTTAATTTTGGGGTCTATATATTTCAAATCTCTTCTATCTCGTATATGAGTGGAGCTTATTGGTATATCCATATCCAATCTCACCCACTCTCTTAGCTTAGAAGTATGCAAATCATATCCTGCTCTTGATGCAATGACCCAAATGATACTCTCATTGAGACTATCAAACTGATACCACTTATCAAGAGAGGCTAGATTATCTGCTCCGATTATTATATATTTGACGCTATATTTTTCGCTTAACTTTTTTACACTCTCTACTGTTCTTACACTTCTACCCTCTGCTATCTCATAATCATCTACCACCACCCTATCCATATCTCCAAATAGAGTCTCTACCCACTCTAAGCGTTGCGAAGCCAAGATAAGAGTAGATGATTTAAAGGGATTTAAATAAGCAGGTAAAAGAACTAATTTATCTATATCAAGACTATTGATAGCACAACCGACTATATCTTGATGTCCTCGGTGTGGAGGGTCGAAACTACCACCAAATATCGCCACAGTTGGCTTGTGTTGTTTAACCAAGTAATAACCTCATTTAGTATAAAATTATGTAATTTTAGCATAAAAAGGATAAGGGCAAGATACATACCATCTAACCACAAATTTATCTAGCTCTTTTTTAATTTGAAAACTTTTCACCATACAATAGAGACTCCTTTTTGTGCTAACCTCATATTTTACTATATTTTGATAAAATCACTCTATATATTTGGCACAAGAAGGAGAAACTGTTATGGATGCTTATGAATATGGTGAACTACTTAAAACACTAACCAAAAAAATGGAAAATATTAAAAATATTGTCAAGCCTGAGCTTTTAGAAGATAGACTTCAAGAGATAGAAGATATGCAACAAAATGCAGAGTTTTGGACTGATGTAACTAATGCAGGAAAAATCTCACAAGAGAAGACAAAAACTAAAAGAGTATTAGAGACTTATGATAACGCATATAATGCCGTAAATGATGCAAGTGAATACTTTGAACTCTCCAAATCGGAGGAAGACGAAGAGACACTAGAGATGCTATATGACGATGCACCATCTCTCCAAGAAAGCACAAATGCCCTAGAGGTGCAGATAATGTTAAGTGGGGAACACGACGGAGCAAATGCTATCGTATCTATTCACCCAGGGGCTGGTGGAACGGAGTCGCAAGATTGGGCGAATATGCTCTACCGTATGTATCTGCGTTGGGCAGAGAGACACGGTTTCAAAGTTGAGCAACTCGACTACCAAGCAGGAGAAGAGGCAGGTATCAAAGACGCTTCATTTATCATCAAAGGTGAAAATGCGTATGGCTACCTAAAAGTAGAAAATGGTATCCATAGACTCGTGAGAATTTCACCATTTGACTCCAATGCTAAGAGACATACATCATTCTCATCCGTGATGGTATCTCCAGAGGTAGATGATGATATAGACATCACAATAGAGGACAAAGATATACGAGTGGATACATACAGAGCCAGTGGCGCAGGAGGGCAACATGTCAATAAAACTGAATCAGCCATCAGACTAACACATATAGAGACAAACATCATAGTCCAGTGTCAAAATGATAGAAGCCAACACAAAAATAAGGCTGCTGCGATGAAGATGCTTAAATCAAGATTATATGAGTATGAAATGGCAAAAAAACAAGCCGTACTTGATGGAGTAGAAAAATCAGAGATAGGATGGGGACACCAAATCCGTTCGTATGTAATGCAACCATACCAACAGGTAAAAGATAGCAGAAGCAACCAAGCATTCTCAAATGTAGATGGGATATTAGATGGAGATTTAGATAAGCTTATAGAAGGTGTGCTTATCTCTCAGGCTAAGTAGCAAAAAAATTAAAGGAAAAAATAATGAAAATATTAATCAAGTTTATAACTATACTAACTATATTATCAAGCTTATCATTATCAAATAGTTTAGATAAATTTGTAAGTTCTGCCCACTCTCAAATAGGTAAAACTATTACATATAATCCCGAGTATGTCAGACTTAAATATCCAAATGGGGATATAGCACTAAGCAAAGGAGTCTGTACAGATGTAGTAGTACGAGCTTTTCGTACACTAAATATAGATTTACAAGAGCGAATATATAAAGATAAAAAAGCCAATCCAAAAAGATATAAAGGACTCTATTACACAGAAAAGCTAGACCCAAATATAGACCACAGAAGGGTCAAAAATATCAAAGCGTATCTAGTAGCTAGAGGATATAGCGTAGAAGATGAGTTTAAAGCAGGGGATATAGTAGTATGGAAACTCCCCACCACTCCAAAAGAGCTAGACCATATAGGTATCTGCTCACATAATCTAAACGCCAAAGGCGAACCTCTCATAATCCATAATATAGGTCAAGGTGCAAAAGAGGAAGATGTATTAAGAGATTATAGAATAGTTGGACATTTTAGGGTATTTATTAGATAAATAATTAAAGCCCCTAAAGTAGGCTTTTGTCTGTTATCTAAACATCTTACCTATCATATCCATAGCACCTTTTCCACTACCTACTTGAGATAACATTGTATCCATTATAGTTGTCTCTCCTCTGGTGGCTTCATCTACTATATTGGGTACACTCTCTGCTAATGCACTTTTGGCACTATCTTCTGACAACCCCAAAGCAGAAGCAAACTCTGCTATTTTATCACTTCCAAAAAGAGAGGTGATTTGTTCTATATCTATACTTTTGTTATCTCCATTACCAAGCCAAGAGCCTACGATTTCTCCTAGTCCATTACTTGATAATCCACTTACAAAACTAGCCAAATTAATACCACCTTTGCCATCTCCCATGATACTGCTTAGTGCTTTTGATATATCTTCTATATCAAGACCTGTAGTAATATCATCACTATTACCTTGTATCATTGATGCACCTGTTTTGAATAAATCCATTAAGTCCATTTCTTTCCTTTTTAGTTAAATTTTATAGCCTATATTATAACAGAATTTAAAATTATTATGAAATTTTAAACGCCAAAGAGTACATTTTTTTGATTATATTTAGATATTAAATAGAGGAGATTAATGTATAGAAGAAGTGACCCAAACTCTCCCCAAAGGGAGAGGCATATTCAAATAGTTTGGGAAATTTTAGAAAATTTTGATTAAAATGTGTAAGTTGCTATAATTTCAATTGCGTTATCGGCATCTAAAAAGTCTGTTCCTGTATCATAGTCAGTTGAGGTATAAATTGCTCCAAGAGAGAAAGCGTCTGTAACATCATAACCTAAGATAACATCAACTTCACTACCCTTATCATTATATCCAGCATAAGATACTTCCATATCTACACCATATATTTTTGTTGAAGCATCTACTTTATATGTACTGGCATCTTTATTAGTTGTACTATCATATGCCCATGAAGCAAATGTATTCCATGAGCTTGTATATAGACTATCTACTCCAACATAACCTGTAACATTATCTACAACTTGAACATAAGCAGCACTTAATGCAATATCATAAATAGTAGTTGATAACTTTGCACCAAAAGCAGAAGCATCAGTAACACCAGCACCTGCATAATCAGTCATCACATATTGACCCTCTAATTTAACACCTGCATAAGAGATACCCAAGTCAGTATAAATTTGTGTATATTTATCAAGATTTGCTGTAGCAAACGATGAATCTATATTATAATACCATACACTAGCATCAAATAAATTTTCATTGGCATATACAGCACCTACTGCATAGTTATTTTGACTATTTGCTGTTAAATCAGTAAAAGTATTTCCATTAGAATTCCAATCATTATTTTCTCTTATTTTTGTAACATAAGAGGTAACTAAAGTAAGATTTTCAATAGAGTTATTCTTAATAGTAACTGCTTCAAATGAACTAGGAGCTAATAACCAATCAAAACTACCAAGCATAGGAGTATCTAATAATTGACGACCAGCGATAAGAGTAGTGTCCCAATATGAAGCTGTAATATTTGCTATATTCATATAACCACCAGTAGCAGTACCTTCCATATATCCCCCCTTATCCATAAGGTTAGAGAAACCTGTAGCAGAAAAATTTAAAGTAACACCCTCAAATAGTTTGTGAGATATATCTAAAGTCACAGCCGTACCTAGTTGACCAGTTGTATCAGAAAATAAATCACCTGTTCCAAAATTATCAAATGTATAGTAATAAGCTTGAAGTTTACCTGATACTGTTGTTGCCCTCTCTTCTACTAATGGTGGAGGCATTGGTACAATATCTCCTCCTGCGATAGCTGAGCTAATAGTCAAAGATGCTATTAGACTTAATTTTATAATTTTCATAAATTTCCTTCTATATTTTAAATATTAAGGAAGTATAACATACAGTTAATGAATAATTAATATAATATTGAAGTAACTCCCAAACACTCCCAAAAGGAAGTGACATATTCAAACAAAGGGAGAAGTAAAAAGAAGTTTTGACTAGAATTTATAAGTAGCTATAAACTCAATAGCATCAGTAGCAGTTGCACCAGCTGTATTGGAAGTTGTACTACTATAGATAGCATCGAAGTTAATTGAATCTGTAATACCATAACCTACGATAACATCAATCTCTTGACCATCATCACCATAACCTGCAAAAGATGCTTCCATATCTACACCATAAACGCTTGTAGAAGCAGCCACTTTGTATGTGCTACTATCTCCTGTTTGGAATGTAGTTGATGCAAATGTATTCCATGAGCTTGTATATAGACCATCTACACCTACATATCCTGCATTATTATCTACTATCTGTACAAAAGCCGCACTTAGTGCAACATCATAGAGAGTATATGAGAGCTTTGCACCAAAAGCAGAACCATCTGTAACTGTATTATAATCAGTTATTACATATTGACCATCTAATCTAACACCCATATAAGAGATACCTGCATCAGCATATATTTGAGTGTATTTATCAGGACTAGTAGCAGAACCTGCATCTACATTGTAATACCATATACTAGTATCAAATAAATCATCATTTTTATACACAGCACCTACAGTCCAATTATCACCAAATGTTGTTAAGTCTCTCCAACCATTACCTGCATTGTTTGCTCTCCATTGTGCTAAATAAGAACCAACTATAGTAAGGTTTTCAATTGAGTTATTCATAAGTGTATATGCTTCAAATGCTCCAGGGGCTAATAACCAATTAAATCCACTAATCATTGGTGTATTAATAAGTTGTCTCCCTGCTACTAAAGTGGTATCCCAATAAGAGGCTGTGATATTAGCTACATTTATAAATGCACCACTTTGAACACCTTCTAATTTGCCTAGAGTATTAGCCGTATCAGCTATACTATCTCCTGCATTAGCAAATCCAACAGCAGAGAAATTAGCACTAATACCATCATAAAATTTATGAGATACATCTAGTGTTACAGCAGAACCAGCCGTAGTATTAAGAGCATCAAATAGTGTACCTGTACCACCATTATCATGAGTCATATAATACGCTTGAAGCTTACCTGCAATTGTAGTATCATTTTCTACAGGAGGTAGTGGAGCAGGTGGAAGTTCTATATCTCCTCCAGCGAATGAGGCACTAATAGCTAAAGATGCTATAAGACTTAGTTTCATAATTTTCATAATTTTCCTTCTATATTTTAAATATACAAAAGTATAACATACTGTTAATGGATAATTAAGCAACTAGTGATTAATTTTTAATCACTCCTAAGATATTTAGATATTTTTAAAAAAATCTCTCACATACTCATAACCTGAATAGAGTGTAAGAGCTACTGCTATCCATAAGATAATCTCTCCACCCATCCAACCCATAAGCAAAAATCCTATAGCTATCATCTGTACTACTGTTTTGACTTTACCCATCCAAGAGGCTGATATATCTATACCCTCTGCTACAGCTGATACTCTTAGTCCTGTGATAAATAGCTCTCGCGTAAGGATAAGAAATACTGCCCAAGGCGAAGCACTCCCTATCATCATAAGTCCCAAAAATCCTGCTAGAGTTAGCATTTTGTCTGCTAGTGGGTCTAGTATTGTACCAAGAGTGGTAATTTGATTAAACGACCGTGCTATATATCCATCAAAAAAGTCAGTAGCCGATGCTATGACAAATATAAAAGCAGCGAAGTAGTTTAGCCAAGATGTGTGGATACCATCAAATATAGAGGCATCTTGATTGACAAGAAAGAGAAACATCAAAGGGGCTAAGAGAAGACGGATAAATGCTAAGAGGTTTGGGATATTAAATATTTGACTGTTTTGCATTTTTATCTCCAATAATATATTTTGTCGGGGTGGGGACACCCCGACCTACAACTGTTATCTAAAAGTAGTCCCACCATCAACTACAAGTGTTTGACCTGTGAGCCAACTTGCTTCGTCTGTACATAAGAAATACACACTTCCTGCTAAGTCATCGGGACTTCCCATTCTATTAACTGCTGAGCGTTTAATTGTCTCTGCTTTGACCTCTTCATAATTGGTAAATGCTTTGAGTGCGTCTGTGTCTATTGGTCCACCTGAAACGGCGTTTACTCTGATACCCATCTCACCTAGTTCTACTGCTGCATAACGGCTCATAGCTTCAACAGCTGCCTTGTTTGTTCCGTGTCCTGCGTAGTTTTCTATATATATTAAGTTTCCAGTAGAACTTAGTGTTACTATAGCTCCACCTCCTACTTTTTCCATTCTCACGGCTGCTTCTTGTGAACCACGGACAAATGCTCCTACTGTGGCTGTATAGATATTTGTAAGTCCCTTTTTGGGTCTTAAACGCATAAATTTACCATATCCACCTACAACTGGTCTGCCATAAATCATAGCATTTGATACGAAAAAATCTACTCTATCAAAATCTTTGTCTATCTCCAAAAATAGTGGTTTGAACTCATCAAGCTCTAATATATTAAGAGGATAAGCTCGTGCTTTGATATTATATTTTTCTTCTAGGTCTTTAGCTATTTCGTTGGCTATCTCTTCATTACTATTATATGTAAAAGCGATATTTACACCATTTTTAGCAAATTTTTCTGCTACAGCTTTACCTATACCTTTTGTTGCACCTGTGATAACAAGTGTTTTGCCTTTCATACTTGACATATTACGCTCCTACTATATTATAATTTTTCATAACTTGCTCTATCTTTTTCATATTTTCAACACTTGGTGCTACTAATGGCAATCTATACTCTAGTGTAGGTGTGAGTCCTGCAATATACATCGCTGCTTTGATTGGTACAGGATTACTCTCACAAAATAAGACTTTGTTTATATCATAAAGCTTATCATTGAGTGCTTTTGATGTCTTGAAATCTCCACTTAGAGCTGAATGTGCGAGTTTTGCCTTTATATCAGGGAGCAGATTTGAAGTCACAGAAGTGATACCCTTGCCTCCACTTGCCAAGATAGGATAATCTATAGCATCATCTCCTGAAAATAGATATAAATCAGGTATCTTAGTAAGAAGCTCAACCGTTCTCTCTATAGAGCCTGTTGCCTCTTTGATACCCATAATATTCTCTACATCATCAAAGAGTCTCTTGACGGTATCGGGGAGTATATCTACACCAGTTCGCCCAGGTACATTATATAGCATAAAAGGTACTTCTACAGATGAGGCGATAGCTTTGTAGTGTTGGTATAAACCTTCTTGGCTAGGTTTATTGTAGTATGGAGAGACTGAAAATATAGCATCTACTCCTGCATTTTGAGCATATTTGGCTATATCTATAGCCTCGTGTGTAGCATTACTTCCTGCCCCTGCCAATACTTTTGTAGCAGTACCTTTACATACTTCTACAGCTATATCTATACATCTCTTATGCTCATCATGGCTTAGAGTTGCACTCTCTCCTGTTGTTCCTACAGGACATACAGCATCTATTCCATTCTTTATCTGTCTTTGGATAAGTTTAGCAAAAGTTGCTTCATCTAGTGTTCCATTTTTAAATGGTGTAATTAGTGCTGTTGAGGCACCTGTTATGTAGTTACTCATCTATTTGTCCTATTTATTGTGTCCTGATTTTTTTGCAAAATTACAGTTGTTGAGAAGTTATGGTCAAAATATTTTTTAGCTACTCTCTCAATATCTTTGAGTGTTATTTTATCCAATTTATCTTCATATTCAAGTAAAGGAGTTATATCACCCTTTGAGTAGTAGTCTCCATAGAGTCCTGCTACAGATGATGAACTCTCCAAAGAGTAGATAAATTCAGCTTTTGTATTTATCTTCACTTTATCTAGTTCTGCTTGTGTAACATCACCATTTTTGATTTTATTTAGTTCAAGTAGTATCTCTCTCTCTACCTCTTCTACAGAAGCTTTGGGAGAACACATCGCCATAATCAAAAATACACCATCATCTCTAAGCTCCATATTGTAGCCATAGATTTGATTTACTATCTGCTTCTCATTGACAAGTCTCTTTTCAAATCTACTACTCTTACCCACGCTTAGTATATGACTAATGGCTGAGAGTGTCACTTGGTCTTCGTGTTTGAAATTAGGGATAGAGTAAGTGATAGCTATCGTATCTACACTATTACTCTCTTTTTGTAATACGGCTCTCTTTGAGCCATCTACTTTTGGCTCTTTTGCCGTTACCTCAGGGATAGGATGTGTATTATTCATATCTCCAAAATATTTTTGAGCCTCTTTAAATACAGTCTCTGATTTTATATCTCCAGCCACCACCAAAATAGCATTGCTAGGCTGATAATATCTATGATAAAACTCTCTAATATCTTCTATCTTCCAAGAGAGTATATCTTCCATAAATCCAATAGGCAACCAGTGGTAAGGGTGATAAGTGAAGTGCGTATTAAAGACTCTAAAATAGAGATAACCCATAGGATTGTTATCCGTTCTAAGTCTTCTCTCTTCTGCTACCACGGCTCTCTCTTTTTGAAACTCCTCATCTGTGAGATTAAGATTTTGCATAAGTTCTGAAAATAGCTCTAGGCTAAGTGAGAGATTTTTGGTAGCTGTCTTGATATAATAGTGAGTCATATCAAACCCTGTAGAGGCATTATTAACTCCACCTTGAGACTTAACAATAGTATCAAACTCACCCTCTTTGAGCTTTTTGGTAGATTTGAAGCTTAGGTGTTCGAGCATGTGAGCCATACCACTCTTGCCCATTATCTCGTTTCTGCTTCCTACTTTGTAGTATATATCTGTAGTAATTACACCTGAATTGTTATCCATGGGTATAACCACTATCTCCATACCGTTAGTAAGTGTTTTAGTAAAATGTTTTGGTAGTGAGTTTGCCATTAATGCTCCTGATAATAAAAATAATGATAGAGCTAGAATATAAGTTCTCATCTCCAATCTGCTCCGATAGCTTCGCTTATATGAGTATAACCATCTGCTCTTAGAAGCTCTATAAGCCCCTCATTTATATCTTTGAGTAGTGCAGGACCTTTGTAGATAAGCATACTATAGATTTGGATAAGTGAAGCACCTGCTTTTATCCGTCTATACGCCTCTTTGGGTGAATCAATACCACCCACAGAGATAAGTAGAGTCTTACCATAAAGCTCTTTTGCTATAGCCCTAAATAGCTCATAAGATTTATCTGTAAGTAACGCACCACTAATACCACCAAAATCTTTTGCATTTGGAGTAAGTGAGTAATCAATAGTCGTGTTTGTAGCAATTATCCCATCAGCCCCTGCTTCAACGGCTGTACTGCATAACTCTATCGCATCTTGGGGAGTCATATCAGGAGCGATTTTAAGAAGTATTGGTTGCGTAGTTATCTCTTTTGCCATAGCAAATATATCTTTGATAAACTGCTCATTT
This sequence comes from Sulfurovum sp., assembly GCA_045267865.1. Taxonomy (GTDB): domain Bacteria; phylum Campylobacterota; class Campylobacteria; order Campylobacterales; family Sulfurovaceae; genus Sulfurovum. The sequence goes on from JASFZJ010000048.1 coordinate 19,678, forward strand.
TGCAAATCTCTCAACCCTGGGGTATTTGGTGAAGAGATATTAATCACCACATAATCACCATAATCTTTAAAAGCCTCAAAGAGTATTCTATAATCTTCCAACGCCTCATTATCAGGAGTTAGCTTATTTTTACCTATATTAATCCCCAAAGGATAACCATCTAAATCAAGTTTCTCGATATGAGAGAGTACAAAATCTTTCCCTTTATTGTTAAAGCCCATCGCATTTTGAAGTGAGTTCTCTTCTTTGAGTCTAAAGAGTCTAGGTTTTGGATTACCCTTTTGAGGTTTTGGAGTGATAGTCCCTATCTCTGTAAATCCATATCCCATCACAGGCATAGATTTGATATATTGTCCATTTTTATCAAATCCTGCACCCAAACCAATAGGGTTTTTAAACTCTTTCCCAAAAAACTCTTGCGTGAGCATATCATCACTCACAAAGCTCTTTTTGGTATAGTATTTTAGGAGAGGAGGAACACAAGCCACAGCCCGAAGCCCCAATCCTGCAATAGCATGAGCCGTCTCAGGCTCAAATAAAAATAGTATCTTTTTGATGTTTTGATAAGAAAAAAGTGACAATATATACTCCCTAGTTTATAATAACGAGATTATATCTAATATAATCAAAAAAAGTAGTGCATCGCAAAAGAGAGACCTTGTATATTATCAAGTCTTTTTATCTCTTGCACAATATTATAGTGATAAGATATATCCATATCAATATTATCAGTCACATAGACAATAAACCCACCAATTCCACCATAATAATAACCACTATCATCGCTAAGAGTCGTATCTTTGTACTTCAAAGTACCTACTCCAAGACCTAGATAAGGTCGTATCTTTGGTGTACCAAAAAAAGTATCTACTAAAATCTTATCCAACGACATAGACAAAGATTGATAATTATCCTCATAATCAAAAGCAAAAGTAGTACGATAGTCTATAGACTGTTTACCATATTTAAGGGCAACCGTAGTTTTATCACTCTTAGAATTAGATAACTCTATATTTTGTCCAGAGACACCAATACCCACAAATGAAAACTCTTCTGCCTCTTTGGCAAAGAGCGATATAAATAGTAAAATAAAAATTATAAATTGTTTCAATATAGTTCTCCAAAATTAAAAAAGATATTATAGCACTTATTGGCTTATATGTTTTGTTTTTGATAATTGAATTTTGCTATCTTTTAAAAAATATATATTAGTCCAATAGTAATTAAATCAACTTTTTGCTCATTATCTACATTAAAGTAATCAAATCCTACATCATTATACAAAACCATATATTCTGCAAATATAGTAAAAGTATCTTCAATGGTATAATCTAATCCAACACCCCACTGCATTCCACTTACTGCTCTATCTTTATCTCCATCTGGAATATTGGTTAAAGAGACTTGTCCATAACCTATTTTTCCATATATACGAGTATCTGAAAAAGGAAAGATAAGCTTTGCATATATACCAATATTAGTAAAATCTGTAGGATATGCACTATTACCTGTATTTGTTGTCTTACCTGCATCATAATTTACATCAAAGATACCTTTTGTATATTCTGAAAACTACGGAAAAATCCACCCATCATATTCCCACCCCAGCAAAATCAGTTATTTCCTTCCATTCATCATCGCAAATCCCCTTATCTTCCTTAAATTGAAACACACTTTGAGCAATTAGTAGGTTTTTCAGCCCCTCTAAAAAGTAGAAACGGCTAACAGTACCCTTTCCATTTCCCAATTGGCAGATTATTTCAATAGTAGGATGTTCAATTAAAGAAGACTCTATCTCATAAAAATAGTTACCAATAAAAAAGCAAAGAGCAATAATATTTTTAATAGATTCCCAATCTCTCACTTGAAACTCTTCCCAACCTAAAACATCTTTTAAAAATTTAAAAACAGCTTCAATTTTACTACGCAATAGATAGATATGATAAATCTCTTTAGCTTCAATATATGAATCGACTTTGATATTTGAAATGAGTAACATAGGTTTTGGAAAAATATCTTTTCCCTCTCTAGTTTTTAGAGTAATCCGAACTGTTGTGTACCAATTCTCATTAATTTTCACTCTATCCCACTCAATAATAGACTCTGCTTGTTGATAAAGTTTACCTTTTAATCTTAACTTCTCTATCACTTGGCTATCTCTATTTGCAAACTCTGAATCTACGAGTTTTACCTTAATAGTATTGTCTTTTGCATCTAATTTTGTCTGAGTTTGAGACCTCTTTGGCTATTAATGTGAGTACATTTCCTATCATCTATACTACCAATTCTCTCATTGAGAGTATTAAAAATATTTTTTTCATTGTGATTTTCCTAATCAAATTTTTATTGTATTATATCATAGAAGAATAGTATTTATTCCTCTAATTAGTTTGCGTTATATCTCTACGACCGAGACCGACTCCGAGAAAAAGCTTTTAAATTCCAACTCTCTATCTCTGTACTCTTCTCTATCTTATTCTCTATATTATCATCCAAACCTGCAAAAAAGTCTAGGTTTGTTTTTTTCTCTACTTCATCTATAGAAGTTACGAATCTAGTGAGTGGTTCATCTCCTCTCACTGTTTGTGGCATTATAAAGGCTAGTGCTTTGGGTTCTTCTTTGCCTTTGAGTCCTATATATACTTTGTAAAACTCATCTGGTATTTCTATGTAGTCTGAGCTTGATAGTCTCTCTGTCTTATCATCAAATATTGGCCCTGTAATTACCCAAACTTTATCAAATATTTTGGTAAACTCTTTGAACTCCACGGCTTCTAACCTTCTCCATATTTTTCGGTTTAGATTTGGGCGTTGTGGAGTTATATTGGTCATAAAAAATGTATCTATTTGAGAACTTTTGCCGTAGAGTTTGGATATGGCTGAGTTGGGTGCCATGTGTCCTCTATCGTAGCCACTTTTGGTGTAATCATCTGTGGTGAGTTGAGTGATATTTCTCCAATCTTTAAAGAATGTGGCAGGTCTTTTATAGCTCTTTTTGCCCTCAGGTAGTTTGGTGAGGAGATAAGTTACCCATAGAGGATTACCTCTAATATCAGAATATCCCACCATAAAATCACTATTTCGTAGCGTCCTATTAAATGTATTTAGTCCTATTTGAGTAGTTTTGGGTACACCCATATAGCTACTGTTTGGGCGTAATACTATTGCCTCAAAAGAGTAAAAAACTCCTAGCACTCCTAGTATTGGGAGAAGTATCTTTGGATATTTTTTAACTAAGTCAAGTAGTTTTATCACTAGGTTTATTTGGTTTTTTCTCATTCGCTATTTTCCTTTTTAAATTCTCTCAACATCTTATCTGCTGTAAGACTGACTATCATAGATACTATCACATAAGATAAAAAGAAGTATAACCCCACCTCTATCTCTGCTCTGCTTACATCTCCATTGTTTGCTGTAAGATATACTAAAAATACTGCTACAACAAATACATCTACCATTGACCACTTGCCTATTAACTTAAAAAACTTTACTATATTATGAGCAAATGGGCTTTTCATAAATATAGATACAAATAGAAGTGCCAATACTTTGGACACTGGTACAACTACAGAGAATATAAGTATCACCAATGCCACTACAATATCACCACTACTCCACAACTTCTCTATCGAGCCAATAACTCCTTTGGACTCAAATGATAATACTATATCACCTAGATATTTTATATCTTTATGTATTGTCACCATCAAAATAGGAGTAATTAATCCAAATATAAGTGTCTCTATCGCTAGAAATGCACCAAAAAATGTAAATGCCCTTAGGGATATGATAAAAAATGATAAGAGTACAATAGTCAAAAGATATATAAAATATCTTGTATATCTCTTTGAATTTTCCAGAGATAGAGTCTGTTTGGCTTTTACTTTGTCTATATTTATCTTGATTTTATCATCAAAGAGGTTACCCAATAGACTCTTTGCAAAGCTCTCAAACTTTAGCTCTGCTTGTTGTCCTGCATTTTGGTATGATACTAGTTTGGTAGTATGTTTCTCATAATCTATAGCCTCTTTATATGCCAATTGTCCTATATAAGCCATAGCTACCAATATAATAGCTAAAATGGCATAGATTATATTTTTTTTCATTTTTTATCTTCTTTTTTGTTATTCAAATATATTTTGATGAGTATAGCATATTTTTATTGAGTTATTGGGCATCGTCAATAATCCCCAAAAAGTAGTACACACTCTTTTCCAATAAAAAGCTAGAAATTACTCTAATTTTATGCTATAATATTTTAATATTTTATCATAAAAAGGTTACTATGAAAAAGTCTCTACTCCTCTCCATTTTACTATGTACAACAGTTCTTTATTCTATTGAACTTGCACCTATTACAGTAAAGTCTTCTAGCGTAGAAGATTTTACTATAATAGATAATTCTCAGACTATTGATAAGGTAGATAAAGAGAAAATAGAGCTTAGCCAAACTAAAAGCATTAAAGATTTATCAGCACTTATTCCCAATGCGAATATATCAGGTATAGGGAATAAAAATGATACGACAATTACCTTTAGAGGGATAAGTAATTACCTCTCTTTTGATAGTAGTGTAGCGATGTATGTAGATGATGTTCCTATACCGTTTAGTTATGGATTTGGTCTAATTGACATGAATAATATAGAACATCTTGAAGTGTTCAAAGGTGCTCAGGGGACACGATTTGGTAAAGGTAGTGAATCTGGTCTTATCAATATCTATACCAAAGCACCCTCAAAAGAGTTTGGTGGTTATCTTGGTATAGGATATAGCTCTTATAATACCAAAGAAATTTATGGTTTCATATCAGGTGCTACAGGGATAAAAAATCTAAACTACTCTCTATCTTTTACCAAAGAGACCTCAGATGGATACTCTAAAAATCTTACTACAGGTAATCACTACGATACCAAAGATTTTTCCTCTTTTAATCTAAAACTTAACTATAAACCAACCCCCCAATGGGATATTTTACTCAACTACTCCAAAACCAAAAGTGATGATGGTGGAGCTCCATACAAGATAGATACAAAGATAGACCCTTTTAATATAGCAAATGAACCTGTTGATAACTCTTTGGAGATGGATAGTGATATTCTCTCTTTGGTCGTGAAGTATAAAGAGGATAGGTATGAACTCTCATCTGTAACTAGTCTCACTAATCTCTCTTATAAAAAGAGTAATTATCTACCTATAATGGGGGGGTTTCATATCGCTACTGATGTGGATATACAGGAGTTTACACAAGAATTTAAATACAAACAGAAGTTTGAACATGCAGATTTATTAATTGGAGCATTTTATAGTGACCAACTAAAATTTGATTATATAGAAAATCAAACTCTACTAAGCGTACCTTTAGTTAGCCTAAACACCGTAGATAGTCCTGATGAAAACAGAGCAATATTCACACAATATAGATATTATATAGGAGAAAATTACTCTATTATGGGAGGGCTAAGGTATCAAACAACTACTCGTTCATTTAGTAGAGTGATGAATAAATTTGGACTACTAGCGACGAGTGTAAGTGATTCATCTTCTTGGTCAAAGGTACTTCCATCATTAAGCTTCTCTTATTATGGCGATGATAGTTCTCATACCTACTTCACCTATTCAAAAGGTTACCGTACAGGAGGATATTCATTTCTTACTTCTGATTTGTTAATCCCTTTCAAAGATGAGAGTACGAATAGTTATGAGTTGGGATACAAAAAAACATGGGAAAGTGGTCTCAAATTAAATAGTGCAATTTTCTATAATGATATTATCGACCATCATAGTAGTACCTTGCTAGATACTCTCTCAACAGTCACATTCATAGCAGACAAAGCCTATAGTTATGGAGTAGAATTTGATATAAGTTACAAAAAAGATGATTTGGAGATATACTCCTCTTTTGGTTGGACAAAAGCTGAATTTCAAAAGATTTCTGATACTGCATACACTCCTTATGAGGGAAATAGACTCTTAGAAGTGCCAAATATAACAGCTTCTTTGGGGATTAAGTATAATCTAACTAATAACTTCTATGTCACTTCTTCTATCAAATATATGGGAGAGAGATATTATAATGTAGAGAACACCTCCAAAGCTGATGCTTATAGTGTGACAAATCTTAGTCTAGGATATAAACATAGTGAGTGGTTAGCAGAGATTTATGCTAATAATATATTTGATAGAGAGTATGTAGATTTTATGATAGCCACACCTAGTAATAACTACCACCACTTCGGTTCTCCACGCATTATTGGAGTGAAGATGAGTATAAGTTTTTAGAAATGAAAATAGAGAATAGCATTAAATATAATATTCTAATTGTTGAAGATGAGTTTGTCAATGCTCAATTTTTGATAAAAGCTATTACCAAATTAGGACACAATATTACAGCTCGTGTCAAAACAGGAGAGGATGCTATAAAAATAATAAAAGAACAAACCGTACATATCGTTTTTATGGATATTAATTTAGAGGGTGCAATTGATGGGATTGAGTGTGCAAAACAGATTAATGAGTACAAAGAGACTCCTATCATCTATACCACAGCATTTGGAGATAGTCAGACGATTGATGAAGCAACAGATACCAATCTCTATGGCTATTTGATTAAACCTTTTGATTATCCTGATATTGAAGCCGTTCTTAACTTGACTATTAAAAAGAATTATCTTAATAAAGTATCTTTAGGCAATAAAAAATTGGCTCACTGTGGTTATTTGGGTGAAAATTATAAATATGATAGTGATAGTCAAACTTTGCTTAGAAATGATATACCTATAGAACTTAGCAAAAAAGAATCTACAATCTTTTATTATCTTTTTATGAAAATAAATCACAATGTAACAAATGAACATCTCTCCTATTTTGTTTGGAATGATACAAATATTCCCCCTTCAACCATTCGTAATACCATGCTTCGTTTGCGTAAGAAAGTACCTGACCTAGAAATTCTTACCCGTTCAGGTATTGGGTATATACTTAAAAGTGTTTAAATGTTAAGAGCTTTTATTTTCTTACTTTTTGGATTTATAATAGTTGTAGAAGCCAAAGTTATTATTATTGATAATATTAAACAAATACCAAATTTTGAACTAGAATATTATTATGACCACAATAAAACAGAGACTATAAAAACTATTCAAGATATAAAATTTAAAGAGAAAACCTCTAATATGTTTACTTTTGGGTATATTACAGGTAACTCTTGGTTTAAGCTTACTATTGAAAATCAAACGCAAAATAATGATTATATTTTTCAGCTTGTAGAACCTTTTTTTCAACGAGTTCATTTTTATAACCAAAAGAGTGGTGTTTGGATAAAAATAGTTGCAGGATTAAAAGCATATCAAAAAGATAAAAATCCTCAACACCTTACACCTATTTTCTCTTTCAGAGTAGAAACAAATGAGACAAAAACTTTTTATATACAATTTGCACCTGATGCCAAAACAGCAGGTGCTACCTTTGGACACTTCCACCTAGCAACACAAAACAGTTTTAATCATCAAAGTCTTATAGGAAACTTCTTATTTGACTTTCTGTTTTTAGGAAGTATGTTTATTATTATTCTCTTTAACTTTTTCCTGTTTTTGAAATTTCATGATGTTATTTATCTCTTTTATGCCTTATATGTTCTCTTTCTTTCCATATATTCAACTATCTACTCTGGACTTATACACCATTTTGGTTTGGCTCTTTGGTATAAAGAGTTAAGCCTCTCTTTACCTCTATTTCTTATCTTTATAATTCTCTTTTCTACCTATATATTAAAACTATATACTTACCTTCCTACAATGCACAAAGTATTAAAACTTTTTGCTCTAATTATCTTTATCTCTCTTCCTTTTATGCTCTATGACTACTCAATGTGGATGAAAACAGTTGGTATATTTTTTACAACTCTCTCTGCACCCCTTATCGCAATATCAGCCATTTATGTAGCATACAAAGGAGATAAAGAAGCCAAATTCTATATTTTTGGTCTCTCTTTTTATCTCATCGCACTAACTCTTCTACCATTAATGGCAAAAGGGATTATACCAAATACGCTTTTTACACACTCAGCCTTTTTACTTTTTTCTTATGTTGAAGTTTTATTTTTCTCTTTTGTTATTATTAACCGTTTTTATGCCATTCAAAATGATAAAATTTTACTCCAAGGCAAGTTATTAGAAGTGCAAAAAAATACTAAAAAGACCCTAGAGAAGAAAGTAAAAGAGAGAACAAGCAAAGTAAATCAACTCCTCAAAGAGAAAGAGATACTCCTCAAAGAGGTCTATCATCGTGTAAAAAATAACTTTCACATGGTTACAAGCCTACTATGGATTGAGCATGAAAATCAGAAAGATAAAAATCAAAAAAGTACACTTCTTGAACTGATGAACCGTATCAAGTCAATGGGACTTATCCATCAATACTTATTGGGAATGGATGACTACTCACAGATAAAAGCCCACGAATATATCCAACGGATTATCAATGAGATAGAAAAAAGTTATACAGAGGAGATACTTATTATTGATTATACTATTGATGAATTTATCCTCTCTCCTGATGAGGCGTTATCATTGGGAATTATTATCAATGAGCTTCTCACCAACGCAGTCAAACACCATACAGCTTATGAAATTTGCCGTATAGAGATAGAGTGTATTGAAAACAATAATGAAGTCTCTCTCAGCGTCCAAGATAATGGCAAAGGCTTTGATATAAATGCCTCTCGTTATAGCTTTGGACTACAACTCATTGAAGAGTTTGCAGAAAAAATTAATGCATCTAAAGATGAGTTTAGTTTTGAAAAAGGTACGAAATATATGATGCAATTTAGGATTTAAAATAGAAAAATATTACTCTTTTAGTTTTATTATTTTTATAAATTCTATTTTTATTTCAGAAATAGCATTCTTGTAACTACTCACCCCCACCAAACCCCCTAAAATCCACTACTTGCCCATAATACCCATCAAAGAATTAAATATCTTATCCCTGCCATTTTCAAATGTATCGGTGATTGTTTTTGCTCCTCTTGTGCTACTAGCTACAATAAGTGTTGCATCATCATTTTGGAAAGTCCAATACCAATTTTTTGCTCCATTTACTTTGCATCCAGTCTCATCTATTCCGACTGTGCCAAGAAGACGTAAAACTAAAGTAATTTAGGAGGATAGCATAGTTCATACTTTAGTAGAGTTTTATTGACAGCCAACACACTCTTGACTTCTATCCTCAACATCATTAGCACTCTCTGGTGATTGACTTCTTAGATAATATGTCGATTTTAGTCCAAATTTCCATGCATTCATATATATCTCATTTAAATACTTTCCACTAGCTTTATCAAGTGTGATAAATATATTAAGACTCTGTCCTTGGTCTATCCATTTTTGTCTGATAGCCCCTGCTTTGATAAGTAAATTTTGGTTCAAATCATAGCTAGGAGTATAATACTGCCATGTATCAGCCGAGAGATTTGGAGCAACTACAGGGATAAGCCCTGAGAGATTTTCTTCAAACCATTTTCGTTTATATACAGGCTCAATCGCTTGTGTAGTTCCTGTAAGAATAGAGATAGAACTAGTAGGTGCTATAGCCATCAAATAACCATTTCGCATACCATCAGTTTTGACTTTCTCACGAAGTGCAAACCAATCGTGTGTATAACCAAAAAGACCACCTCTATCTACCAATTTACAAGCATTAGGATTAGCTTTATCTATAGGAAATATTCCATTTGACCAATCAGAACCCTCAAATGTTGGATATTTACCCTTTTCAAGAGCCAAATTAGAAGATGCTTCAATAGCATAATATGAAAAAGATTCCATCACTTCATCTATCTTAGTAAAGTGTTTATCACTCCCCCACTCTATCTTATTTTCTGCCAACATCTGAGCTTCACCCATCACACCAAGCCCCACAGAACGAGACTTTTCATTAGTTTTTTTGACTTTAGCAAGAGGATAAAAATTGAGGTCAATAACATTATCAAGCATTCTCATAGCGATAGGCACAACCCTAGCCAAATCTTCTCTAGTATTAATTTTAGATAAATTAACAGAGGCCAAATTACAAACAGCCGTATCTCCATCACTCTTCTCTTTATCCACTACCCAAATCTGTTTACCATTTATAGTATCCAACGCTGTGATTTTTCTAGCAGGTTTAGTCGTACCATTACCCACTGTAATCATCTCATTTTCATCATAAGCTTCAATACTACCATCATCAAAAGTAAACTGTATTTTGTATGTATTTGGTGAGGTATTTTGGAAGATTTCAGTGCATTGAAGCGTCATAACACCATCAAACATCATTTTACTTCTTTTTGGTTCTGTTCCACAATATGTTGCTTTAGATTCATTATTATCAATCACACTTTCTACCTTAACAAATCTCACAGCAGAACGATTATATTTTCTTTTCATTGGTTGTACTCTATGTCCAGAATATCCTAAATCAATTAATTTGTTTAGTGAAGAACCTGCAATTAATAAGCGTGTTTGTTTTTTACACCAATATTCTTTAGATTCTCCACTTCCATCATTTTTGGGCATTAATCGGTAACCCTCATCTTTGAAATGAGAAACTATACTATAAATACCCAACTCTTGAAGCATAAGCCGTATTTCAAATAAAAAATCATTGTTTGTTGAAGCTATTTGTATAGATTCTGCTGATTTATTAGAAGTCAAAGTACCATCTCCATCAATATATCCAGCTAACCAATCTAATCTACTTTGAACAGAATATTTATGATTTGGAATAAAAAATTTCTTTTTAAGTGCTCCATGTTCATAGTGTAAACTTATCATTTTATCTGCACGATTCAAACGCTTATATCCAGAAAAGAAATTTAATAAATCTCGTTTTGCATGATATAAATATATTTTAGTACCAATAATAGAATTATTTTTAACTACTGTCCCATCAGCAGAATAAAATCCATTTTCATAGGCAAATTTTAACTTCTTTGTACCATGAGGAATAGGTTCTAATTCAAATTTAGATAATTTATCTCCAGCTTTTAACTCATGGGTTCTTTTTATAATTTCTCCTATATTTGCACCATATTTATCTTGACAAACTACTGACCATTTATGATAAGGTGTAGCTTCAATCGTCTGTTGAGAGGATAAATTAACTTTTAAAACTTTTTGAGATTCAGAAGTTTGAAATAATTCTGTTTTGCTCCACTCTTCCCCATTCCAACACTCCAAGGTTTTACCAGCTACTTTTTTAATTTTAATATATCCATATTTTTTTGTTAAAACTTTAGTATCACCAGTAACACAAAGGTTACTACTTCTAATAACTCCTGTATGTCTATTTGGATTAGCTCTATTTGCCGTATCTTTGAATGTCAAAAATGGATTTCCAGTCTCAAAATAGCTTCTTAACATCTCTTTCCAAAGACCTTTGGCAGATACTTTATCTCGTGTGATTTTATCATCTGAACTCTCCAACTCAATATAACGAGCCTCAAACTCCTCACCATAAAGTGTAGTAAGTTCACTCACCTCATAAGGGTCAAAAAGAGTCCACATCTCATCAGCCTCAACTCTTCTCATAAATAGGTCATTGAGCCAAATAGCAGGAAATAAATCATGCGCTCTTCGTCTCTCTTCACCAGAGTTTTTCTTTAGGTCTAAAAAGTCTCTTATATCCATGTGCCAAGGTTCGATATAGACAGCAATCGCACCCTTTCTTGTGTTATGAATAAGATGGAAATTACCTTCATTATTCTCTGTTGAACAGAAATAGTTATTATTATTTTTCACTGTTAAATCTATAAAACCTTCTGCCACATCAGGCTTAGAAATTGCAGAAATTTTTACTTTGTCATTCTTATCATTAATCGTTATATCCCCCATCTCTAGGCTATCACTTCTAACATATATCACTTCATTATTAACTACTTTTGGAAAAGGATGCCAATTGGAAGTGATAATAAAGTTCTCATCTTCAAAAGCGATTTGAAGTTGGTCTTTTGCTTTGACATCAATTTTATGTTTAGCCGTAACTGATTGATAATCTACAATATTAGTATCAATATTATAACTCATAATCAAATCACCAATACGCACATCTTCTATAGGAATAGTAAGCGTATTTAAAGCTTTTATCTTAAATTTATGCGTATCTCTTCTTTTACCTTGAAGCTTATAACCATAAGAGAGATGTTTTCTTATTCTTGCCATCTCGGTACGCTTTTTATAGCTCTCTTCCCACCCTTTTGAGATGTTTTTTTCATTTGAAAGAATTTGAAGATTATCCAAACTATTATTTAATTTATTGCTATCTTTATGGTCAATAGTATGTTTAGAACTATAGTCTAAATACTGTTTTGCCAAAAGAAGGTGAAGAGTAAGCGAATGTTTACCCAAAGCAACTCTCACATACCCTTTTCTATCAATCGTATTAGATAAAACTCTCAAAGAGTCTATTTTTATAATAACACCTTCTTTGCTTATAGCATAATCCCAATGGTCAATAATCGTCTCAAAACCTTCAGGCAGACCTTTGTTTAGCTTTTTATATTTACCTATAATTCTTTTATATTGCTCATGTGTTAAACCATAAGTATTTTCTAAAAAATCATGCCCTTGTTGGTTCATAATATAATCAAAAAATAGACTGCTAATAAAGTTTTTAGAAAATCTAGCATATTCAAAAGCAAAAGAACTAGCATAAGAAGCGATAGCCTCTTGTAACTCTTTTGGTGTAAAGTCGGCTTTTTGATAGACGCGTCTAAAATCATGCTCAAAATTATCTGTTGTTACAGAATATAAGACTTTTACGAAAGAATTTTGTGAAACACAACCCAATTGATCAACAGCAATCGCCACATCATTAACAATTTTCAAAAATGGTACAATACCACCAGCTGCATGTTTATGTCCATCAATAAACGAACCCATACCACGAACCAAAGACCAATCCCAACCGATACCACCACCAAATTTAGAAAGAAGTGCCATCTCTTTGAAAGCATCAAAAATACCTTCTATATTATCTGGAGTTGAACCAATGTAACATGAGCTAAGCTGGTGACGGGGTGTTCTAGCATTACTAAGTGTCGGAGTAGCAGCCATCACTTCAAACTTACTCAAAATATCATAAAATTTCTTTGCCCATGTTTGAGAATCAAACTCATTTTGAGCTAAAAACATCGCCACACCCATAAAAAGTTGTTGTGGTAACTCTATCGGTATGCCATCTTTATCTTTAATCAAATATCTATCATAAAGCGTTCTAATTCCTAGATATGTAAATTGTAAATCTCTCTCAGGCTTAATATAATCATTTAGGTCATCTAAATCATACTTATCCTTAAGTCCCAATACTATCCTGCCCTCTTTTTCACCTCTCTCAAAATGCTCTCTCAGATGGTTATATCCTGTAAACCCTGTAACTTTATGATATATATCATACAAAAATAGACGCGATGCCACAAAAGTCCAATCGGGTCTATCTATATCTATCTTATCTACGGCTGTTTTTATAAGTGTCTGTTGTATCTCTTCACTGCTTATCATATCTCTAAATTGTAACTTAGCATCGACTTCAAGCTCACTCTGGCTTACTCTCTCTAGCCCCTCAACTGCTTCTGATGTATATTTTTGGATTTTACCCACATCTAATGTCTCAACTCTACCACTTCTTTTGACAACTCTAACCATAAAAACTCCTAACTATATATTAGTTTATTAAACGGATTTTACTCAAATTAAGCTTGATTATTTGTTAAAAAACAGGAAGATTTTTATAGAAAAAAAACTCTAAATTTAAGCGAAAAAAAAGGTCAAAATGACTTCTATCTAATTCAAATGAATAGACCATTTTTTATAATAAGAAAAGAGAATAAAAGAAAGCTAAATTTATCTATTGATAAGAGATATAAATAGGATTATAATTTATTATATTTAGTTTAAAGGAAGATTAATAAGTGGTGGCGCCAGACGGAATCGAACCGCCGACACAAGGATTTTCAATCCTTTGCTCTACCAACTGAGCTATGGAGCCATTATGAGATAGACTATCTCATTTTAAGTGAGTAGAATTATATCTTACTAACCTTAAATTTTATTTAAGGCAAAGAGTTTATTAACTCTTTAAAAACTTCTCCTCTATGCTTATATGATTTAAATTGGTCAAAACTTGCTCCTGCTGGGGATAGTAGGGCTATATCATCTTTTTGGAACTCTCTATCTATCTCTATTATAGCTTTCTCTATATTTTCACATATTGAAGCTTTTATATTATGCTCTTGTGCCAAATCAAATAGCTTTTGATGATTTTTACCTATTGTATATATAGTAATATTAAGAGTTTGCATAAGAGTAAAGAGAGGAGATAAATCTACCCCTTTATCCTCTCCTCCTATTATAAGTCTTATATGAGAGTTAGAGTAGCCTTTGAGGGCTTGGATAGTTGCGTCTATATTGGTAGCTTTGGAGTCATTGACCCATAATCGTCCCTGAGCATCAACTATCTCCTCTTGTCTATGCTCATCTCTTTGGAAGCTATTTATAAGAGTGTAATCTACCTCATCAAATAGGACTTTTGTAATAGCTAGAGACAACAGAGCATCTTCAAGAAAAGCCCCTTTGAAATCTACTTTGGAGCTATCTAATTTAAAATACTCTTCTAAAAACTCTATAGAGTCATACTCCACTACAAAGGCATCTGTAATGGGTATATTTAGCCCTTTAGGAATAAGTGCTAACTCTCCCTCTCTCATAGTGAGAAGTGGTCTTAGTTTATCCTCTTCATAAGCTTCTGGTGTCTTATGCCAATCTAAGTGGTCAGGTGTAATAGGGAGCAGGAGATATATATTGGGTGAGGCAATATGTGTGTGGTGTAGAGTAAAAGAGCTTGACTCTAATATCCACATAGAGGCTTCACTATCAAGATTGGCTAATGGTGTGCCGATATTTCCACCATTCACAGCTCCTCTCTTGGCTAATAGGTGAGTTAGCATTTGAGTAGTGGTCGTTTTGCCATTTGTACCACTTATCCATATACTAAAGGGCATATCTTTGGCAAAGTAGTCATACTCACTCTGTAAGTTTTGTGCTTTAGTTATCAGTGGATGGTGAGGTGGGAGGCTTGGAGTTGTCACTTCTAGGTTACTTTGTGATGGGTCAAACTCATTTGATGGCAAAATAATATTATTATTCTCATCTATATACTTCTCTTTACAGTTATCATCATAAAATATACAGCCACCACCTAGCTTTTTTGCTATCGCTTTGGTGGTGAGACCATATCCAAATAGTGTAGGTTTAGTAGTAGTTTGCATTATCTAATCTTAAATGAGATAAGAGCTAAGATATTGGCTAAAAATGAAATCATCCAAAAACGGACTATTATCTTATTTTCTGCCCATTTTTTGAGTTCAAAATGATGATGTATGGGTGCCATTAGAAATATACGTTTACCTCGAAGTTTGAAGCTTCCTACTTGCAGTATAACTGATATGGTCTCTATTACAAATATTATGCCAATAAGCACCAAAAGCACTTCACTCTTGCCTAGTATCGCTAAATATGCCAAAAATCCACCAATAGCTAGACTTCCTGTATCTCCCATAAATATCTCAGCAGGGTAACAGTTGTACCACAAGAAGCCCAAAAGTCCTCCTGCAAGAGAGGCTGCTAATATTGTAACCTCTCCTACATCTTTAATATTAGGAATAAGTAGATATTGGCTAAATATCGCGTGACCTGTCACATATACGATAAGTCCTAGACTCACAAGAGCTATTACAGATGGTACAGTAGCTAATCCATCTAGTCCATCGGTGAGATTTACAGCATTGGTAGTGGCCAAAAATACAAAAAGCCAAAAAGGTATAGCAAAATAACCCATATCTACTAAAGGAGTTTTAAGAAAAGGAATATATAACTCTGTTGGAAATTCTATTAATATAAGTAGTGTAATTACTATTATAGAGACAAATATCTGTAATCCCATCTTATCTCGTGGAGAGAGACCTTCTAGGTTATCACCTGCTAAGACTTTACCAAAATCATCTTTGAGTCCAATGAGTCCAAACCCAATAAGTGTGATAACTCCTCCCCATACAAAGGGGTTGCTCAAATCAGCAGAGAGAAAAATGGCTATAAGTGTACCCATTAGATAGATTGCTCCACCCATTGTAGGTGTATGTTGCTTATTCTCATGAGCTGGTACATATTTGCTTATAGGCTGTTTGGCATTTTTAGCTATAGCCCACGCCAGATATTTAGGCATTACAAAGAGGGCAAATACAAACGAGATAAAAAATCCAAATCCTGCACGAACGGAGATATATCCAAAGAGGTTTATGTCTAATAGGTGGTATAATTCATATAACATAGGCTACTTTCATTAGTTAAGATACTTATTTAAAGTATTAAGAAAGTATATTTTACTATTATTTCACTGATGTTACGCAGTTTAGAAAAAATTTGATGTTTTGTAGGTTTGGTATCACCAAACGATAGGTAATAGCAATTGATACAATGTGCGTAACATCAGTTATTTCAATAAAAGATAAGAAAAGAAGAAGTTATGAATGGCAAAAAGACGATTTTAATCATCACCGATGGCATAGGATGTAAACCTGATAGTATATGTAATGCGTTTAAAGATGCAACTAAACCCACTTATGATATGCTCTTTAAGACTGTACCAAAAGCTCTTATATCAACTCATGGATTGAGAGTAGGACTCCCAAAGGGTCAAATGGGTAACTCCGAAGTGGGACACATGAGCTTAGGTTCAGGGCGTGTTTTGTATCAAGATTTGGTAAAAGTGACAAAAGCAATTAAAGATGGAACTATCGCAAAAAATAGACCCCTTAATGATACTCTAGCCAAAAGTGATAGAGTTCATCTAATAGGACTTCTTAGTGATGGAGGTGTACACTCTCATATATCGCATACTATTGGATTGGCAAAATTGGCAAAAAGTAGAGGAAAGAGAGTGTTTTTACATCTTATCACTGATGGTAGAGATGTAAGCCCCTCATCAGCGTATAAATATGTAGCTCAAATAGAAGCAATTTGTGATAACTCTATCTCTATCGCTACAGTGGGTGGAAGATTTTTTACAATGGATAGAGATAACCGTTGGGAGAGAGTCAAAAAGGGATATAGTGCGATAGCAGAAGCGTCTGTTAAGACTACTCGTTCCATAAAAGAGTATATAGAGGATAGTTATGCTAAAGGTGAATTAGATGAGTTTATTGAGCCTGTAGCGTTTGGTGATTATAGTGGATTTGAGCCACAAGATGTAGTTATTATGACTAATTTCCGTTCAGATAGAGCTAGAGAGATTACTTCTGCTATAGGAGATAAGAGTTTTGATAAGTTTGATACTACTTATATACCTCTTCATATCGCTACTATGACAAAGTATGATGGTAGCTTCCCCTACCCTATTCTATTTCCAAAAACTGCACCTAAGAATACACTCTGTGAGGTGATAAGTAAAGCAGGACTATCACAACTCCATACAGCCGAGACAGAGAAGTATGCTCATGTTACCTTTTTCTTTAATGGTGGTATAGAAGAGCCGTATATAGGAGAGAGTAGAGTCTTAATACCGAGTCCTGATGTCAAAACTTATGATTTACAGCCTGAAATGTCTGCACCACAAGTGGGTACCGTCGTTCTTCAAGCTATAGATGAAAAATATAATTTTGTAGTAGTAAACTTCGCCAATGGTGATATGGTGGGGCATACTGGTAATTATGAAGCATCTTGTAAGGCTGTTAGTGCTGTTGATAGAGAGTTGGGGAGAATTATAGCAAAAGCCCAAAAGGAAGATTATAATATAATAATCACATCAGACCACGGAAACTGTGAAGAGATGAAAGATAGTGATGGAAATACTCTTACAAATCATACAGTGGGTGAAGTGTGGTGTTTTGTCTTGGCTGATGAGATAACAGAGGTGAGAGAAAATTGTGCATTAAATAACATAGCTCCAAGCATATTAAAGCTTATGGGGATAGAAATACCCTCAGAAATGGATAAACCGTTAATTTAATTTGACTAAAATCAATTTTCTTAGTATGATAAGCATAAAAAAAGGATATTACACTATGCACAATAAAATTAAAGAGTCAGTTGGTACACTATTTGCTCATATTATTAAAGTCGATCATAGAGATGTCGAGAAGTCTGTACCATTATTTTGTAGCCTTATGGGACAAAATTTTGACTGTACACATGATGAGGTTAGAGCTTTTTTATATGATGTGGTAAAGAGAGATTATGATTTAGAGTCACATGTGGAGATAATCAAACAAGCCCTATGTGAAGATAGAATATCTAAGTTTCATATATTGGAGCAGTTAAATCATATTATCTATTCAGGTAAAATTACTCCTGAGGATTATAAAATCTTTGAAGATATTAAAAATAGACTATTTGAGTGTTGATAGAATCCACCATTTAGATATTTGGTGGGTTTAAGCCCTACAAAATCAGTTTTTAATTTATTTTTATTTATAACTGAAAAGAGCTTATGATTATAGTGCCAAAAGCTCCAAGACTCTTTGTCCCACAAATTTTTCTATCTTTTCTAATCGTTTATGTGGTAAGTTATATGTTGGATGTTTTGTAAATTTAAAATTTATAAGTTTTCTTAGATTTTTTTTGACTCTACTACTCATAATACTTTTTGCAAAAGCCATAAAATCACCAGCATTTTTCATACTTTTGGTTTGAGCATATCTCTTAATTTCTGATAAATCATCATCTAATCCATCATGAAACAGAGATAGACCATTGTCAAAAATCGGTGCAGTTTTTAGTATCTGATTAGTATGATTATCTACCAAAAAACCAAAATTACCAAAATGCCTATCTGTATTTACAATAATCACATCAAAAATCAACATATCCACCAAAGCATTATAATAATTATCTCCCAAAGATTGATAATAGTTTAATACCCCACTCCAACCACCATCTGAAACCAAATGATAAATAGGAATAAATGAGACCTCTTTGGTACAAAAGAGGATACAAGTTGAGTTTAATCGACCTTTCCATCTACTAAGATTATACAAAGTAATATCAAGCTCCATCGCAGAAGCTATTTGAAAAGCATAAAATTCAGAATAAGGCTCTTTACCACAATTAGCACAACCATCTGAACCAGATTTATATAAAAAAATACCTTTTTTACCTTGTGGGTCTCTTCGCCATGCTTTTGCCAACATACCATTGGTAGTAAATTCAGGACTAGAGATAAACCCCTTTTGTTTGACACTAGCATACCCTGTATAAGCAAGTAGTGAAAGGGTCTTATTAAAGTCATTATCATAAAGATTATAATCTTCAAAATATCCCATAAAATCACTATCCACTATCCAATAGACATCATTTACAGATAGACTTTTTGATATAGACACAATCCCCTCTATATCATCAAAACTTAGATTTAACTCCATCAATATTTTATAAACAAAATGTCTATTTTTAGGAATAGTTCTTGATTTTAGCCAAGACAACAAAGAGCTATTTTCAACATCAAGACCAAGAGGAAAAAACTCTTTACAGTCACTATTTACACTAATTATCTCAACAATACAACCATCTAAAGGAGTATGAATAAATCTAAACTCAATTAGATTTTTATCAAAATGTTTTAGGATGTAGGATTTTTTGTTCATCATAATTCAATTTTCTCTGCATCAGGGAATAAAGACAATAAATCTTTTTCTTCACTACTATTAATCAGTCTTACACAATTTAAGTTTTTTTCAGCTCTTGAACAAGCAACATAAAAAAGCTTTTGATTTTTGATTTTCATTTTACTATCTGCATTTGAAACATATAAACTTTTAAAATTATATTTACTCCAAAAATATTCATCTAACACAATAGTTACATTTTTTATACTTGAACCTTTGGTTTTGTGCATAGTAATATATTCTGTTTCTTCATTTATATACTTGAAATAGTTGATAATTTCATGGAATTTTATTTTATCCGAAAATAATTCCATATAAAAAATTTCTTTTTTAACTTTATTTTGTAACTCATTAAATACCTCTTCTTCAATATTTACAGTAATTTTTTTCATCTTGGTATAGGTCTTATTTCCTGATAGATAGTTAGATTTAAATTTTTTGTAATCATCATCTATCTCTAAACTTTCTAAAAACTTTGCTTTATTATTTAAATATTCATCAAATTTTTCAACCTTTTTAATTAACTTACAATCAAATGCTTTTTGTAATATTTCAATAGCACCCAGTTCTGAATTAATTATTTCATTAATACTATCTGTTACCTTTTTCTTATCAGCCATACTTTTTATAGCAAAATTATTTTTTTTTAATTTTTTTAAAATTAAATTATAGTTTTTAGTCTCATAAGCATTACAAAGCTCATATAAGTCTACATATTGTAATTTGCTTAAAACACTATCTATCTTTTCTTTTGGTTCACTTGGATATCTATTATAGAAAACTTCATATAGATTTTGAAAATTCACTTCTTTGGAAATAGATTTATTAGTAAGCATAAGGTTTTTAAATTCTTTGCCTTCATTAGCTATACCTATTAGCTTACTCAATGTAGTTAAATAATGATTTTTGTCTTCATGGTTACTAAAAGCATTAGGCTTATCTTCATATATTGAATAAAATAATTTAACATTTCCTTGTCTATCAGATGACTTTTCATCTTTTTTTAAAGCCACTTCTTGTTTTAAAGTATCATTTCGCAATTTATTTATAAACTCTATGACTTGCTCTGAACAACGATAATTATCTTCTTTAATAATTTCTTCTAATTTTGAAGTATTGATATATTTTTTAACTTCGCCTACTCCATCTTCATAAATAGATTGCATAGAATCACCAAATAGTCCTATAGTAAGATTATCATATATAAATATATCAATAATCATTTCATGTGTATCTTGATACTCATCAATTAAAATTAAATCATATTTATCTTGTAAAATCTTTTTTAATATCGGATATTTAATAAATAATAAAGATGCTATTTCTAATAATCCATCATGTCCATAAGTTAAATCTTTATAGCTTTCAAACTTTGTATCATTGTACTCAATTTGATTGAAATCTTTTTTTTCAATTTCATCTTGCATTATTTCATTTAATTTATCAATTTTACTATTTAAGTCACTGTTGTATGTATCTGGATTTTTATCATATTCTCTTTTTCCTATTACTTTATCAGCACTTTCATTTTTAACTGTATATAATTTTGAAGCATATTCATAATGAATCTCATCTTTATATTTATCATGTTCTTTTTTATTTTGTTCTTTGGCATCAGTATAATTTTCACTACCTAAGCGTTCAATTTTTTCCAACTTAAAAAGTTCAAACATCACTTGATGAATATTCTTCTTGTAATCTTTTATAAGAGAGTGTAAAAATGAATGAATGGTACTAATAGTATATCCATCTCCTACCCTCTCCTTTATTTCATTTACTGCTAAATTTGTATGTGTTATACAAGCCACTTTTTTATTTGGATGGTGTTTAGATATATATTGAAGTGTTTGTTTTAAAGTTTCAGTCTTACCACTTCCTGCACCACCTTGAAGTACAAAACTTTTATCTTCATCTATACATTTATATATTCTATCTAAAGGCTTCATTTTGCTATCCATTTTAATCCATCTTTTATATATAAAGGCATTTTCCATTCCAATTCGTCATCGGTAAGGACTAAGTAAAGTAATGAAGAAGCAAAATCAGATTTACCATTCTTTTTTAAAATTTTTTCTGTTAATTCATAAAATTGATTACCTGAAAAGTCTTCTAACTTAGGTTTATTTTGAAGACCATCAATATCATCTATTTTCTTTTTAATATTCTCTAAATTGACGCTAATAAAAGCATCTTCAAAACTTCTTGCATGATACCCCTTTTCTTTTACTTGATATGCTATTTTTATAGTGTTGTCATCATTTTGAAGTTTATTATCTTTAAGATTTTTCATCCAATTATTAAAATCAGTATTATTTATGTCAGGTGCATCTAAATAATATTTTAAAGTATAATTACTTGTATATTTAGCTCTATTTACCTTTGTGGCAGAATAAGAAGTTGTATCTTTTTTAGTTACTTTCTTTGTCGTATCAATATCTGTAATAATCAAAGTTCTAATACCTAAAAACTCAAGAAAATGTCTAAAGGCTCTTCCATTTGCTCCTACCTCTAATATAGAAATATTTTGAGAAGATAATTTTTTATTTTCATCTTTAATATTTTCATCATATTGCTTAATAAAGTAGGGAAGTAAAAGTTTTTCAGTAGTTCCTTCAATAAAAATTATTTTATTAGCAAAAAACAGTTCAGAAGCATTAAGAGTTAAATATTGAGTTAAAAATTTAAAATTCGATTTCTCTTTTTCATTCTTTGCTGAGTCTTCATCTATATATAATTTTTCTAATTCAGTATAGAAATTTTTAATAACAATATTATCATTGACATTTGATAAAAATCGTATATCTTTAAAATCACATTGAGAAACAATATGTGCTGAATGAGTTGTAATTATTGTTTGTAAATTATTTGTATCTGATAAAAGAGATTTTATTTTTTGTGCAAATACATATTGCATTTGAGGATGGGTATGTGCTTCTGGCTCTTCTATAAAAAATAAATTAATATCTTTATTCTCATTTTTAAAATTTTCTTTTAGCATCTCTATTTGAAGTAAAAGATACAAAATATTCATATAGCCTAAGCCATTAAGATGTTCAGGTAAATAACTTTCCTCAGAGCCATAAACAACATGTGATGAGTTTTTAACTAGTTCATTTGACTCTAAATTTGATTTAACCTTTAAATTTTTAATATTTAAAAAATCTTTAGCACTCTTCATAAATGAATCAAAATCTTCATCATATTTTGTGTTTAACTCATTATCCATACTAATCATCTGTTTATTTATTTCACTAAAATATTTTGTTGTTAAAGTAGAAAGAACTTTTGTTTTTTCACTTTTTTCTTCTGAACTTGATACATTCCTTTTTGCATGAATTATTTGAAAATTAATTATATTTTTTATTTCAGATAAATCTTTTTTTATCAATTTCTCTCTACTATTTTTTAAATCTTCATCCTTTTCAAAAATATAAATATTTGTATCCATAGATTTTGATAAATATTTATTTAAAAACCTATCTTTCTCTGCTTCTTCCAAACCTTTTATATCTTTTATTAATTTCTCTTTATTAATTGCAATTTCAAAAAGAATATTTATGCTAGTACAATTAGGATCTAAATCTAATATAAACTCTGATAAGTTTTCTAAATTATCATCTTTATTATATTCTATGGTAAGTATCATTTGAATAACAAGCTTATTGCTATCCGTAGAATCATTAATTTTCTTAATTTCATCTCTCAAGGATAAAGAAAAATCATTATAATTAAATGAAAGTTTGTTATAAAATTTCTCAAATATTACTAGAAATGAAGTTTTACCACTATTATTACGACCAATCAAAAGTGATAAATCTTCTTTCATATCTAAAGTTGAATCTTTTAGAAGTCTAAAGTTTTTTATTTTTATTTTTTTTATATACATTTTATTCCTTTGTTACTCATCATAAAGCATATTCATAATAAGTTTTATAATTATATCTTTTTGTTCAGGTTTGCTTGTGGCTACCAAAAGAGCTAAAGAGGCTAGTGCATTGTCATTTATTTTTAACTCCCCATTTGATTTATATAATGTTCTATTTTTGGATAAGAAGAGTATAAATAGATATGCTCCTATTCGTTTGTTTCCATCATTGAAAGGGTGTCCTTTTATTATATAGTAGAGTAGATTTGATGCTTTTTGTTCTATAGATGGCAAGAGTTCATATCCACCAAAAGTTTGATAAATATTTAAAAGATTTCCTTTGAACTCATTACTTTTTTCTTGACCAAAGAGATTACTCGCCTCTCCTTTTTTCATCAAAGTATCTTTGAAAAGTGCTATAGCCTCTTTTGCTTCATCATAACCTAGTATAAACTTCTCTTCTTTTTGTCGTGTCAGCTCTTCTAAACTCTGCTCGTCATAACCTTGAAGTAGTGACCAACTTCTAGCATAGTTTGAGATAATCTCTACAAAACCTTTGGCTTCATAAGTGCTTAACTCTTGATTGTTCAATCCTTGTTTGATAAGCTGTATAGTGTGGTCAAGCTCTTCAAGTTTTTGTTGTTGTAGTTTGTCTTTATTTAGGACATAGCCTTTGATAAGGTACTCTTTTAAAACTTTTGTTGCCCATTGTCTAAATTTTGTTGCTTTCTTACTATTTACCCTATAGCCTATTGATATGACTACATCAAGATTATAAAATTTAGTTTTTGTAGTCTGCTTTTTATTTACTATCGCACCATGTTGAGTGGTATGTTCCAAAATGGAACATACCACTTTTTCATCCAATTCACCACTTTTTAATATATTGTTCAAATGCTTTGTAACTGCTGGTCTCTGAACATCAAATAACTCTGCCATCTGCTTTTGATTTAACCAAATAGTCTCATCCTCAACCGTCGTACTTAACTCAACATTTCCATCTTCATAAATTACAATACTGCTCATAGTCTTAACTCCTTTAAATATTCATCTTAGATTTTACGCTAAAAGACTTAATATCTATTGATATTTACACTACGAATAACATCAGAGACTAAGATTTAAATGTTAAAATATAATCATTTAAATATTAAGGATTATTGTATGAAGTTTACAGGTAATAATGTACTGGTTACAGGGGCTAGTAGAGGTATTGGAGCAGAGATAGCAAAGAGTCTAGCAGAGTTTGGACTAAAGGTGTGGATAAATTATCGTTCTGGTGAAGCAGAAGCGAAAAGTGTCAAAGCAGATATAGAAGCCAATGGTGGAGAAGCTGAGATTATTGGATTTGATGTAACTGATGAAGATGCCTTTGTAGCAGGTATCAAATCTATAGTAATTGCTGATGGAGAGCTATCTTATCTCGTCAATAATGCAGGTATCACAAAAGATAAATTGGCCATGCGTATGAAAGGTGATGAGTTTATGGATGTGATTAATGCCAACCTCAAATCAACTTTTATAGGATGTAGAGAGTCTGTTAAAGTAATGAGTAAAAAGCGTTTTGGAAGTGTTGTAAATATCGCCTCAATCGTCGGTGAGACAGGAAATGCAGGACAGACAAACTACGCTGCTAGTAAAGGTGGAACTATCGCTATGACTAAGAGTTTTGCTATAGAAGCCTCCACTAGGAATATAAGATTTAATACAATTACTCCTGGGTTTATCGCTACAGAGATGACAGATGGACTCAAAGATGAAGTAAAGAGTGCATTTATATCCAAAATACCACTGGGAAGATTTGGTGAACCAAAAGAGGTAGCACAAGCAGTAGCATTTTTACTCTCCGACCACTCATCATATATCACAGGTGAGACACTCAAAGTAAACGGTGGGATGTTTATGTAATACTCTTTGAAGCAGGGTCTCTCTGCTTCTATTTTTTATTTTTTCTCAGCTTCACCCTCTGTATGTGTGTAATAGCCACTCCCATAGCATCTGTAATGTCTAGTGGTCTTATCTCCTTTTTGATACCAAAGAGTCTCTGCACCATAAAGGCTACTTGCTCTTTGGTGGCTTTACCATTTCCTGTAACTGCTTTTTTGACTTGAAGTGCTGTATATTCATGAAAATATCCTATCTTTTGGATTATCTTTAGTGATAATGCACCTCTAAATTGTGCTAGTTTGATTACTGATTTGGGATTATGGGCAAAAAATATATCTTCTATCGCTACCTCATCTATAGTATGTGCCTCTAATAAAATATCTATCCCCTCTGAGAGTTCTACTATCTGCTCTTGAAGTTCTCTTGATTTTATTCTCATTACACCTGCTTCTATAAGTGTAAATTTAGCATTTTTATACTCTACTATTGCGTAGCCTAAAAGCCTACTTCCTGGGTCTATTCCTAGTATATTCATATTGTACCTTTCTCACATGTGAATAAAAGTTATTCACATGGGTTTTATAACGGTATGTTAGCTAAATTAGGCTAATATACCAAAAAGTTATTCACACTCATTTCAGAGAAAAAAAGAGTGCTATTTAGGGTGTGAATAAAATGTGAATAGATTTTGAAAATTCTAAAGAGAGGAGATGTGATGAATATTGGAGAAAAGATACTTTTTGAGCTTAAAAAAGAGATAAATAAAGTAGAGTATGAACGGTATATCAAATATCTTGTATATGATGTGAAAAACTCTGAAAATAATAGAGTATATTTCAATGCAAAGAATATAATTTTAGCAAAATGGATAAAAAGTAACTATAGCGATAAGATAATCCACCTATTTGAGCTTCATACAGATATAAGACCTGATATAAATATAGGTGTAGTAGAGAAAAAGCGTAAAAATACCAAAACAGATAAGAAGATAAATAGTGAAAAAGGATATTCAAAGAGTACGCTTCTTAATCCATCTTTGACATTTGATAGCTTTATTGTGGGGACTTCTAACCAATTTGCCTTTACTATAGCCAAATCTGTAGCAGAGAAACCAGGGAAGCAGTATAACCCTCTATTCCTCTATGGTGGAGTGGGATTAGGTAAGACTCATCTTCTTCAAGCGATAGGGAATTATCATATAAATCTAGGTAAGACCGTTATATACACGACTCTTGAACAGTTTATGAACTCCTTTACAGCTCATTTGCGTTCACAAAATATGGATAGGTTTAGAGATAAGTTTAGAGAGTGTGATTTG
This sequence comes from Sulfurovum sp., assembly GCA_045267865.1. Taxonomy (GTDB): domain Bacteria; phylum Campylobacterota; class Campylobacteria; order Campylobacterales; family Sulfurovaceae; genus Sulfurovum. The sequence continues at coordinate 46,439 of JASFZJ010000048.1, forward strand.
TTGCTTATTGATGATGTACAGTTTTTAAGTCGCAAAGAGCAGACACAAGAGGAGTTTTTTCATACATTTAATGAACTCTATAACGCAGATAAGCAGATAGTTATGACATCAGATAGACAGCCTAGCAAAATTACAGGTCTAGTAGATAGACTAAAAAGTCGCTTTGAGTGGGGATTGATGGCTGATATTCAACCTCCCGAACTAGAGACCAAAATCGCTATTATCCAAAAGAAGTGTGAACTAGATGGAATAGAGCTAAATAGTGAAATAGTAAATTATATAGCTACTCACATGGGGGATAACATCAGAGAGATAGAGGGTACTATTATCAAACTCAATGCTCTCTCCTCTATGCTAAATCAAGAGATAACACTAGATTTTGCTCATAATGCCATAAAAGACCAACTCAAAGAGAAGAAAGAGAATGTCACAATTGATGATATTGTAAATATTGTATCAAAAGAGCTAAATATCAAACCATCTGATATAAAATCCAAAAAACGAACTAGAGTTGTCGTAAATGCTAGAAGAACGGCTATATATCTAGCAAGAAACCTCACTCCAAACTCAATGCCTCAAATAGCTAAATATTTTGGAATGAAAGACCATACAGCTATCTCACATGCTATGAAAAAGATAAGAGAAATCATAGATAGTGATGATAATTTCAAAATAGTTTTAGAGGAGTTATCTAATAAAATTAATACAAGCACTCAAAAGTAAAAGTATTTAACTCATTCAGACCTTGTAAAACTTGAATAAAAAAAAGATATAATTTTATATGTGAATAGATGTGAAAGTTTGTGCAGAGTTAGGCACGTCATCTAAGCACGGTACAGACGAGGGTTGAGGTAGTTTTTCACATTTTCACGTCACACTACTACTACTACTACTATTATTATAAAATAAGGAGAAAATATGAAAATTCGAGCCCAGAAGCAAATTATAGAATCTATATTGATAAATTTGCAACCTTTTTTAGAAAAAAAAGATGCTACTCAAATAACCTCTCATCTACTGTTTAAAACTGATAATGATAAATGTATCATAAAATCTACAGATTTAGAAATAGGTTTAAAAATTGTAACACAAGAGATAACAATAGAATCACAAGGAGCTTTTACAGCACATGGTAAAAAACTACTAGATATTATTAGGATATTAAAAGATGAAGAGGTTACTCTTGAGCTTATAGAAGATGTGCTTATTATAAAACAAAAGCACTCTAAATTTAAGCTTCCTACATTTGATGCTAGTGCTTATCCTGATTTTCCACAAATAGATAATAAGCCTAAAATCTCTCTAAACTCCCAAAGTCTTATAACAAATCTCAAAAAAATATCTCCTGCTATTGATTCTAATAATCCAAAGTATGAGTTAAATGGGGCTTTAATCGATATAAAAGAGAATATCACTAACTTAGTAGCCACAGATACAAAAAGACTAGCCATAGCCTCAATAGAGGGCAACAATAGCCAAGAACTCTCTCTTATAGTTCCCAAAAAGGCTATATTAGAAATTCAAAAACTCTTTTTAGATAAAATTGATATTTATTTTGATGAGACAAATCTTATAATAACTAATGAAAATACACTATTTTTTACAAGACTTATAAGTGGTAAATATCCTGATTATAAAAGAATTATTCCTCAAAATACTAAACATCAGATAATTTTACCAAAAAAAGAGATGATTAGTGCTATTAAGATGATTACTACTATCACCCAAGAGATTAAAATACTATTTACACCTAATTCGATACTATTTCAATCACTAAGCCTTGATAATATTGAAGCTAAAACGCAAATAAAACTAGATACCAAACTCACAGAAGAGTTTGAACTCTCTCTTAATAGCAAATATCTTCTTGATTTTCTTTCACAAACAGAGAGTGAAAATTTTGCTATCAAGTTCAACGAAACAACTCTCCCCTTTATTGTAGAAGATAATAACTTTATTACAATAATTATGCCAATAACATAAAAATCAACACTAAAATCAAAAAGGAAAGCAATTTATGAGTGAAAACAAGACAAAATATATTTTTGTTACAGGTGGAGTTTTGAGCTCTTTAGGTAAAGGTATTACAGCAGCGAGTATAGGTACACTATTAAAGCACACAGGTCAAAGAGTTGGTGTATTGAAACTTGACCCGTATATTAATGTCGATCCTGGAACTATGTCACCACTTGAACATGGTGAAGTGTTTGTAACCAAAGATGGTGCTGAGACAGATTTAGATTTAGGTCACTATGAGAGATATTTGGATACTTCACTTACTCAAAATAATAACTTTACTACAGGACTCATCTATAAAACTGTTATAGAAAATGAGAGAAAAGGTAAATATCTAGGTAAAACTATTCAAGTAGTTCCTCATATTGTTGATGAGATAAAAGAGCGAATAATAAAAGCAGGTGAGAACAAAGATATACTTATTGTAGAACTCGGTGGTACTACAGGAGATATTGAGGGGTTACCATTTTTGGAGACTATCCGTCAGATGAAACATGAGCTTGGTAAATCTTTTGTGATGAATATCCATGTAACTCTTTTACCATATATCAAAGCAGCAGGAGAGCTAAAGACCAAACCAACGCAACACTCTGTTCAGGAACTAAGACGAATTGGTATCGCTCCTCACATGTTAGTTCTTCGTGCTGAACAACCTGTTCCAAATAATTTAAAGAGAAAAATTGCTTATAGTTGTGATGTAGATGAAGATTCTGTAATTGATGCAATTGATGCACCGTCAATCTATCAAGTACCTCTAAACTTTTTGGAACAAAATATGCTCATGCCTATTATTAAACAACTTAAACTCCCAGAGATAGAACCCAATATGAGTGAGTGGAGAGATTTGGTAAATAAAATTATCAAACCAACTTATGAGACTAAAATCGCATTTGTAGGAAAATATCTTGACCTCAAAGAGTCTTATAAATCACTCACAGAAGCACTTATTCACGCAGGAGCTCATCTTGACCACAAAGTAAATATCAAGTGGATTGATAGTGAAAAAGTAGAAGAAGATGGAGCGTTAAAATATCTTAACGATTGTGATGGTATCTTGGTTGCAGGTGGATTTGGACATAGAGGGATAGAGGGAAAAATTAAATCTATCCAATACGCTAGAGAAAATAATATTCCATTTTTGGGTATCTGTCTAGGTATGCAGTTGGCTATGATAGAGTTTGCACGAAATGTACTTAATATCAAAGATGCCAACTCGGTAGAGTTTGATGAAGATAGTGAGAGTAAAAATCATATTATCTATCTTATTGATGAATTTATTGATGCAAGTGGCTCAAAACAACTACGAACCAAAAATTCACCAATGGGTGGGACTATGCGTCTAGGTGAATATGAGTGTAATACAAAAGATGGCTCAAAATTAAGAGAAGCGTATGACTCTTCTATGATTTTTGAGAGACATAGACATAGATACGAAGCCAATCCTGCTTATAGAGAAGCATTAGAAGGTAAAGGAATGGAGATTACAGGTGAGTCTGATGGACTTATTGAAGCTGTTGAAATAACTAACCACCCTTGGTTCTTGGGAGTACAATTTCACCCAGAATTTACATCAAGACTCCAAAATCCAAATCCTGCTATCGTAGCATTTGTAAAAGCCTCATCAGCTCAAAAATCTAAAACAGATGAGTAAATATCCAAAAATAACGATTCAAAGAATCGAGAAGCTTATTCTAGCTAGATTTGATGGAGGCTTTTTGGGTCTCAAAGATTTGCCTCTTCCATCACTATTCAAAGATATGGATAAGGCTACCAAAAGAGTAGTAGAAGCTATAAAAAAACAAGAAAAAATTACAATAATAGGCGATTATGATGTAGATGGTGTGACATCAACTACACTTATGAAGCTATTTTTTGAAGAGATAGAGTATCCCATTGAGTGGATAATCCCCAATCGTTTTAGAGATGGATATGGCTTATCTCCCAATATCATATCCCAAATCAAAGGCACAGATTTAGCAATCACCGTCGATAATGGAATATCAGCATATTATGCGTCGCAGTTGTGTAGAGATGAGGGAATAGAACTTATCATTACCGACCACCACCTTTTACCTCCCAAACTCCCCATAGCTTACGCGATAATAGACCAAAAACAGCCAGATTGTAGCTTCCCTTATGAAGAGGTTTGTGGAGCTCAAATCGCATGGTACTTTATAGCCTCAATTAAAAATAATTTGGGTATCAAAATCAATATGTTAGAGTATATGGAACTCGTAGCTATCGCTATAATCGCAGATATGATGCCACTTACGCAGATAAATAGAGCGATGGTAATAGCAGGAATAGAGGCTATAAACAGAAGTAACCGACCAGCTATAAAAGCTTTTAAAGAGCATTCCAAAAAAGAGACAATAAACGCAGAAGATATAGGGTTTTTCTTAGCACCAATACTCAATAGTGCAGGAAGAATGGAAGATGCCTCATATTCAGTGGAGTTCTTAAGCTCATCAAATATTTATGATGCAAGAGTACGATTAGAGAGATTAATAGAGTTCAACACCCAAAGAAAACTCACCGAACAAAACATCACAGAAGAAGCCATCAAATCAGTAGATAAAAAAGATAGCGTAATCGTAGTCTATGGCGAAGATTGGCACGAGGGCGTAGTTGGAATTGTATCAGCACGAGTGGCAAGACACTTTGAGAAGCCGTGTATAGTGATGAGTCTCAATGGAGATACACTCAAAGGAAGTGGCAGAAGTTTCGGCGAATGTAATCTATTTGCCATCGTAAATGACTCTAGGGAGCTACTAGACAAGTTTGGAGGACACCACTCAGCTGTTGGGCTTAGTTTGGATAAATCAAAGTTAGAAGCCTTCAAAACAGCACTTGAAGAGAGCTACCAAAAAGCTAACTACCCAAAAGAGGTGATAGACAAAGAGATATTAGGAGAGTTAGCATTTGAAGATATATCATTTGAACTAACTTTACTAATCCAAAAATACGAACCTTATGGACAAGCAAACCCAAACCCTAAATTTATCTCACACAATGTAGAGATAATCCAAGCAGACACAATGGGCAAAGAGGCAGAACACCTAAGATTTGATTTTGCTCAAAATAATATCATAATGCAAGGGGTCAAATTTAAGACCAGAGAGAGATTTAATATAGGACAAAAAGTATCTATAATCTACACTGTAAATGAAAACCACTTTAGAGGGAATGTAACGCTACAGCTTATGATAGAGAAAGTTATTCACCATAGTTAATTTATGTGAATAACTTTGTATGATATAATCTATTGAATTTCAAAACTAATCCTTAGGAGTTACAATCCATGAAATATATTCTCTATTTAGTAAGCTTTATACTAGCTGTATTTATTTTTACAGGGTGTAAAGGTGAAACATTAACAACACTAATGCACAAAAATGATACTTGTCAAGAGCATCAGGAACATAGCACCAATTTTCATAATAGACTTATAGATGAGTTTGATAAATGGTTTCTTAATGATAATGCCCTTAAAGAAGCAACTCTTGAACTTATCGCTACGGCTAGTAAAAAACCACTAGTTCGTATAGGAAAAAAATTATATAAAACACCACGCAACTATCACTATCCTAGATACAAGAGAGATATTGATAGACTCTATAGATTTTATAATGAACAATACACAATGGCTAAAAAGAAAGGATGTGATTTATCAAAATTTAAAGAAAATCCTCTAATAACTATTGCAAAAAAGATTAAAAAACTTAAGGGTTAAAATTAGGTAATTATTAGAATATGAAAGAATTAACAGAAATTGAATGGCAACTCTTACGAAATGGTTCACTCAACCTTTATAAAAATAAAACTTTTTTTGAAGAAGATTGTAAATCATTGGAAAATAGTGGATATAAGGTTGCGTACATAAATTGTGACTCAGTATTAAGCTTTACAACTGATATTATTCGTTCCCACAATTTTGTGGGAATACATACTTAACTCACAACCTAGATATATAAGTATGCGTTAGGACAAATATCGTCGCAATGAAGTAAAAGATGAAAACTACATTGGATTTATCTGTTCTATATGTTCACCTTGTTGAGTGATAACACTATATCCTTTTTTAAGAGTTTGTTCTTGTAGATGCTTTGGAAATATCTTCCCTGCTATTGCTCCAATGACTCTATAATCTTTATATAGAGGGTGAAAATAATCAAATCTATCCATGATTTTATCAAGTTGGTCTATACTCTTTTGACTCACTCTATTTTTGACCTCTACAACTCCTATACTAGAGCCATTTTCTAACAAAATATCAATCTCTTGTGTCTCACCTTTAAGACTTCTTCTATCATTTTTATAGACATAATCAAAGTTTATATTGGCAATCATTGGGTTTTTTTTGAGTGATGAGTAGAAAAACTCTTCTGTCTCTAAACCTATAGATTTATTAACACCATCTATATTTTGAGAAAGTGCTTTTATCTGCTTATCTGTTTTCTTCATCTGCTCGTTAGTCTCTTGTATCTGTTTATCTGTTTGAGCCTGTGACTCTCTTAGTTGTAATATCGCTTGTGTTAGCTCTTCATTTGTTATCATCATCTATCCTTTGATTCTTATTATAACTAAAATTTTCTTCCTCCTCACGATATTTGCGTGGTTTTAAATAAAGTATAAATTTTTACAAAATTATGGGAACTAACAAAAAATGACACTTGCAAAATATCAAAAATTAAGCAAAGTATATATATAATAAATCAAAATATATATAAAGGATTCTTTATGACAATAGGGGTATCGGAAATTCAAAAAAACATTAGTTTATTTCAAAATCTTACAGAGACTATACACATTATTGATAAAAAAACCAAAAAAGTTTTGGCTATGGTCTTGCCTAGTAAAAAGATAGAGAGTAGTAGTTTAACTAACTCCTTAGGTGGAATACTACAGAGAAAAATAGAGCCTAAAATAGATAATTTAGAGAGTATGATTGCAGATGCTTATGAAGAAGAGATGAGAGTTAAATATGGTCAATAAAGTTTTACTTGATACAAATGTTATTATTCGCTTTTTAGTCAGAGACCATGAAGAGCATTATATTAAAAGTATAGAGATTTTTAGAGCTATTGAAGAGGGGCAAATAGAAGCTATGCTTATGGATTTTATTTTGGCAGAGGTTATTTATGTATTACGACGCATTTATAAATATGAAAAAACAGAGATAAGCTCTACACTCAAAAAACTATTACTCTATCAATACCTATATACAGAAAATAAACTAATCACCTTTGAAGCTCTTGAAATTTATGCTAATAAAAATATAGACTTTGCTGATGCCTTGCTTTGTGCAAAGCAAAACCTAGAGGGGTTTGAGATTATTAGTTTTGATAAAGATATTAAAAAGTGTAGGAGATGAGTTGTGATTGTTATCTGATTTTTATATTTCTTTAGATAGAATGTAACGCTACAGCTTATCTTTGAGAAAGTTATTCACATATTAGGGGTGTGAATAAGTTTTCATATCTCATCAAAGTGGATAATATAGAACTTGTCACCTCTGTATCAAGTTCATTAACTTATGAGCGTGATAAATTTAAAAGTAGTGACTTTGTACACTATTTTATCAAATCTATTACACAGAGTACAAAAGAGAAGGGTAGTGATATTACGCTAGAGTATATCGGAGGACATCCATATTTGACTCGTAAAGTTTTATATGAAATGGCTACGGAAAATATAGATTTAATAGAGGCTCTATGTGTAGGTAGATTTGATGAACATCTAAGAAGATATTTAATTATATTTCAACATAATCCAAATCTTATAGAAACTATTAAAGAAGTTATAAAAGGTGATTGTCCTGATATTGAAAAATGTTCAATATTAGAGGCTACAGGATTTATTACCAACTCTATGAACGATGTACGATTTAGTTCTAAACTCTACCAAGAGTTTTTTGAGAGATATTTTTGATATAATAATATAAAGGAGTCAAATATGCAAACCATTGAGCTTAAAATAGAAGATAATTATATTGAGAGTGTTATGAATATACTTAAAAGTCTTAAAGATGATATGATAAAAGAGATAAATGTTAAAACATCTCATACAACTCATGATAATTTAACAGAATTTTATGCACTTATCAAGAGAGGTGATAATAAGATAAGGCTATCAAAAGTATAAAACCATACTTATTTGGATTGTAGAGTTAGTCTGGTAAGGTAGGTTAAGTATTTAATGTGTAGGATTTAATGTTT
>JASFZJ010000049.1:0-9941 GCA_045267865.1 Sulfurovum sp.
GCTTCAAATCCATCCATAATAGGCATTTGCAAATCCATAAAGATAATATCAAACTTCTCATTTTTGGCTATATCTACAGCTTTTTTGCCATTATCCACTATCTCTACATCCAATCCAAACTGTTGTAAGTTTTGATACGCTACTAGTTGATTTATACTATTATCCTCTACAAGTAAAGCTCTACCTTTGAGTACAATTTCTCCTATCTCTCTATTTTGTAAGACAATATCATCACTATGGATTAATATATCCAAAAGAGAAGATGAAGTAAATGGTTTTAGAAGTATCCTATCAATCTTCACGCCTCTTGATAATGCAAGACTAATAAGTATATCTCGATTGGAATAAGCACTGATAAGCAAACTCTTTAGAGGTTTTTTATTTTTTAGCTTCTCTACTTTTGATATAAGTGAGATACCATCTAAATGAGGCATCTTCCAATCTGTAATAAGATAATCAAAATATTGATTTTGTATAAGATTTAATGCACATTTAGCACTATCACAACAGATAACAGACATACCAAAAGATTCCAACATCTGCTCCAATATATCTAGCATAATCTGCTCATCATCTACGACCAAAACACTCTTAGGCTTGATATTTTGTGATAAAAATTGATAATCTTGATGGCTATAATGAAGGATAACCTCAAAAGAGAATATACTTCCCTCTCCTAATCTACTCTCCAAACTCATCTCTCCACCCATAAGTTTAGCTAGTTTGTGCGATATTGTAAGCCCTAATCCTATGCCTCCATACTCCCTAGTAGTAGATGTATCTATCTCACTAAATTCTCTAAAGAGTTTATCTTTTTTAATCTCATTAATCCCTATACCACTATCTTCTATATCAAATTTAACTCGTGTGGTCTCATCATCTATATCCACACTATCTACACTAATCTTAATAAACCCTTTTTGGGTAAACTTCAAAGCATTACCTACAAGATTGATAAGTATCTGCATTATCCTAAATTCATCACCTATGAGATTATTGTGTGTTCGTGGAGATATTATACAGCTAAGAACAATATCTTTTTGACTTGATTGATATGAGAATAGATTTGAGAGTTGATGAAACATACTGTCTAGTTTGAAAGGAATAGCATCTATATCAAGCTTATCTACTTCTATTTTGGAGTAGTCTAATATATCACTCATAACATGCAATAGGGCATGAGATGAAGAGATAGATTTATTTAGATAATCTCTTTGTATCTCATTAAGAGTAGTTTTAAGAAGAAGATTAGTAAGTCCAATAATACCATTAAGTGGTGTGCGTATCTCATGACTCATATTTGCCAAAAACTCCAATTTAGCTTTTGTAGCTTTTTCGGCTCTCTCTTTCTCCTCTATCAGTTTAAATTCTGTCTCTTTATTTTGAGTAATATCTATAATATAACCTATAAAGTATATTATATTACCACTATTATCTTTTTGCGTTACAGTGTAATCTAACACCCATTTAATCTCACCTGTTTTGGTAATAATTCTATATGGCTTGTGAATAAAAAAATCACTACTACTCTCTATAGCCTCTCCTACCTCCTTAATGACTAACTCTATATCATCTGAATGGATACAAGAAGCATAAGGGACTTTATTGGAGATAAACTCTTTAAAAGAATAACCCAAAAGCTTTGTAGCACTTTGCGAGACATAAGCCACATGCCATGAGCTATCATTTTTCCACTTAAAAAGAACGCTATCCCCTTTATCAAATAGAGAAAGAAGTGATTTTTGTTCATCAATTACTATCTTTAACTTTTTTTGATTTTTTGTGAGTTCTTGTTGTAGTTTCTTCTCTTTAGTAACAAGCTCTTCTAAACTTTCTCTCTTACTCTCTATTCTCTCTATTAGTAAATATATGCTCTTAGCCAATACTCCTATCTCATCAAGGTAATATATCTTATTATATATTTTCCATCCCCCCTCATACAGTTCAACATTTCTTTGAAGTTTTAAAATTGGATTAATTATCTTTTTGTATATAAAATAGATAACCCATATATTAAATATCAAAAAAATTATAGATAGAGAGATTAAATAAAACTCTGTTGTATCTTTCTCTTTTGATAGCTTTTTTATAACTATATCCGTTCTACTCTTTACAGATTTCAATAAATTATCAATTGGCAACATAATAGTATATTTAATTTCTTGATACTTATCTGAATATAAAAGAGCTAGTGCATAATCTTTATCTTTAAACTTCCCATCAACTGCATTAAATGCCTCTTTTTCTATAGATACCAAATTATCACTTCTTTTTTGTGAAAGCTCCAATAAAGCTCTCTCTTTAGGTATAAAGTGCAAGGCTATCATCGTATCTTTAAACAATTTTATACTACTTATTTTTAACTTTTTCTCTCTATCCTTTTTATCTAAATACCAATAAATATCTGGAGAATACTCTTTTGGTGAAGCAATTTTACCATTTCTCATATCCAAAATTTGAAAAAAGTTTTCCTTATGCTCCTTATTTCCAGAAGCACAATAGCTTCTTGCTAGTCTTGTTAATTCATTAGAAGTGCTAACTAATGTATGTGCTTTATGTAGCATATTGTTTTGTAAAACAATATTATGTGATAATTTATAAGTAGTTGAGGTTAATAAGATAAATTTTGTACCAAATATAGCAAATATTATCGTCTCTACTATAATAACTAAAATCAGAAATGTTTTTATTTTTGTATTCATTTGAAGCTATCCTTATTATTGAACATCCCTCCAAATACAGTTATATGGTTCTGCTCTATGTTAAGATGGTGCATAAGTGTAAGAAAATATCCATTACTATATTTCTCTGGAGAAAGTTTAATCTCTATTCTACTACCCAATATCTTATATATCTCTTGTGAAAGAGGTTTAAGTTGGATATACTCCCCAAAATAGAGTAATCTGAACGCAAAGATGTATGGTCTAGGTCGGTTATGTAGATGTTTTTCATAAAGTCACACATGCTACAACAATACTTCATTAATAGCTTCAAATAATTCAATATTATTATCATATTCTTTTAAATCTTTTAGATAATCCTGCATTACTTTTGACTTTCTCAATTGCTCTCTTTTAGGTATATCAAGCTGTTTAATTGTTTCTATCATTATACCTCTATCCAAAGATGTAATATCAGCTATTAACTTATAGTTTATATTATATGTTGCATATATCTTTTGAAATTCTTCTGTATCTAAACTAGAAACTTTTGATAATTGTGTACTAAACATATTATTTATATAATAAAAGAGTTTATGTTGATGATTATGAATTTTATTTATTCTTTTTCTAGCAAGTTTTATTTCTGATGATACTATTCTTTTTGTTCTTTGTTTTATTTCTCTATTTGTTTCTATTTTTATCTCTTTTGTTATATCCCCCCTAATAGTTAATATCTCTCCTTCTAAATCACTTAATACTTTCTTTTTTAAACTATTAACAATATATAAATTATACATACTCACAAGTATAGCCATAATAGTTATAAGAAAACCAAAAATAGTTATTACAGAACCAAAATAAGTTATATTTCCATTTGTCAATAATATAGCACTCTTATATTCTGATTGTATTTTTGATAAGATATTTACAAAATTATCATTAAATATTATATTTATATCCTCTTTGGTTATTATAGCTACTTTTGTACTATTTATCTCATTTATTGATTTAATCTCTTCTTTGATATCTACTATATCTCTTTTGCTTGGCATCGTTGAAGCTATCACCAAAGATAGTGTCATTATCCAAACAGTAATTAATCTCATTCCCATACTTTTACTCCTAGTGCTTTTAATGTATCTTTTAAATTCGTTTCTAACTCCTCTTTACCGATTACAAAAAGAGTTTTATCAAATCTGTTATCTCTTCTAACTCTTTTAAAAATATCTTGGTCATCTCCTCCCCTAGATGTATATAGTATAGTTGGAGTAAGAGGGAAATATCTATTTAAACACTCTTCATATAATATAACTCCTGCCATTAAATCAATAGGAATATTTGCATTTACTTCTTTAAATACAATACTATCTTCATTAATTAACATTATATCTATAATAAATATTGTCTCATTTTCATCAATATCATTATCAAGATACCCTAATAATTCATTAATATTTTCAAAAGTTTCAATATTAATACTTGTATTACTCTCTCTAATCAACTCTAATTCATACTCTATACTATCTAAGTTATCATCTAGCCATAATATTTGCATCTCTATACTCCTTGTATAATATTTAGTGGAAACTTTAATATAAATCTATTTTTGGAGTATATTTTATCTACTTTTTCTATCTCTTCAAATAGAAAGTTTCCTTTCCATCTTGATTTGGTAGCCAACTGTTTAACATAATAGCACCCTAAACCTCTATTTTCACTCTCCAACTCATGCCACTTCTCATTATCATCATCAGCAAGGACAGACCTACCTCTTACACCTTTACTAAAAATCCTATCTTTCTCATCTTCTAGTATCCTTACACCAATATTATCAAAATATACACTTAAAAATCTACTATCTTTAGCATAAGTAATATTTATAGTTTGATTTTGTTTACTATATTTCACAGCGTTATTTATAATATTTGACAAAAAATAGTGCATTACTTCATCAGGTAGTTTTACTTTAATTGATGATTGTATTCTCATATTAATTTTTATATTTGTAGCACTATTTACTCTCATACAAGCATCTCTGATACTTTCATATACACTATTATTATCTCCTATATATTTATCTATCTTATTTATATGTTGTTCTATAATTAACTCATAATCATCTCTTCCTTCTTCTGTACCTCTAAAAAAATTATGAATAAAACTAATAGATTGTCTTGAAAATAATTTAATATCATTAATATTTTTAAATATATTATTTTTAAATATATTATCAAGAAATACTATCATATCACTTTTTAGTCTTCTATCTAATTTATTTATCTGATTTTGAAGATGAATAAAAGTCTGTTTAAGCTCATGTATCGCCTCTTCTCTTGCTGATTCATTTCTATATGTTTGCATATTTAGGATATTTAATAGTCTTATCTCCTCTGACAATATACGAAGCATTTTTCGTGATAGTGCATTATATTTTCTTTTTTCTCTATCTACTACTACTATAGCCCCCTCTAGCTCACCATTCTCTCCATTTATCTTAATAGCCATAAAAGATTTTATATTTTTTTCAATAAATGTATCATAGTGTACCATATCCTCTGCATCTATCTTCTCTATATCTGATACTATCACTATATCATCTTTTCTTCTACCAAGTAAAGAGTCTTCTTTATGAATAGCAAAATCTTCATCTATATCAAAACCTATACTATCCACTAAGTGTATATAATCTCTTCTACAAGCATCATCTTTTATATCTCTGCTTTTTAAAAATATCATCACACCATCAGCTGTAAATACATCTGCTATATATGACGATATAGTATTAAAATCTTTTGATTTTCTATGTGATTTGAAGTTATATTTATTTAATATCTGTACTATATCCGACTGTCGCTGTAAAAATATACTCTCAACCATAAGATGAGTCAAAAAATCTGAAAATAAAAATAAGAAATTTTTATTTTGATTATCAAAAGCATTTTTTCTATAAGAGAAAAAGTGTAATACTCCTCTAATCTTATGGTCATATATCAAAGGGATACTAAGAACAGAATTTATATATTTATCACTAAATGGCTGTATCATAAACGAGCTATCTACACTATTTTCTAGTAATCCCACTTTATCATCTTTATAATAATCTGTAACTATCCTATATGTTAATGAGTTCTTTTTTATTTCACTATTAGTATTTATTGTTTCCAAAGCATTTTTGACCTCTTGTTTCTCTTTATCATCAAGCTTATCAGACTCCAAAAACTCAAATTTCTCATCATGTTCAATATAGTTATAAAAGATAACAGCATCAGCATATACAAGCCTACGAAGAGCTTTAAGAATACTATTTTTAAACTCCTCTTGATTAGGGTTATCATTTCTATGAGAGTCAAATGGTATAAATTTATTATATAAATTTTCACCAATTGAGTTAAATGCTTCTAATTGAAAAAAGTAATAGTGTTTTTTAATTATCTCTTCTATCTTTTCTATATCTTTATTAGATGATATATGCAACTTATCTTTCATAAGATATTTTTTATCTATATACTCTATCATATATCTATCATCACTAGCCATTGGTATTGATGCTTTATTTTTATCATTTATAGATATATATACCATCAATATAGATATTTTCTTTATATCTGATTGAGATAATACAAAATCACTTTTTATAGCCAATACTTTATGTATATGATTACTAAAAATATCTTGTATCTGTTTTAACTCCCCATTAATCATACTATTACTTTTATCTTCATGTAGCATCTCTAACTCAAAACTATGCATATCCAAATCAAAAATAGATATAATATTTTTGATAAAAATATCAAAAGAGTTATTTTGACAATAAGGTCCGATAATAACTATATTATCTATAAACTTTGTCGTATTAAAAGAAAAGTTACTATTGATATTTATATCATTTATCTTATTTTCACTATGTTTAACACTTATATATATAGCATTAAGTATAGCAAAAGCAAAAAATATATCCTCTTTTTTAAGTTTCCTATAGAGTTTAGGATGAAAACTACCATAAGTCAAAAATATATCTTTACTTATTTTTTTTACATCTTCTTTTGCAAAATCTTCTAAAATATCTCTAATATTTTCAATATCCTCATTAGATAAACTACTATACATATCTGGCAGTTTTCCTATAAAGTCAATTATAAAATAAGCAAAATTATCTTTTGAGGTAATATTATTTTTTATAACAAAAGATAAATTTTTGTCCAATAAGTTATAAGCTATATCCAATGCATTACTTCTCATAATTCTTAGAGGAAGACTATAATAAGCTGAGATATTATCTTGAATGATTTGTAATCTAAAAAGTTTTTCTTTATTATTATACACTTTATATACTCCTTTAAATAAGTTTATTTTTTTTCGGGATACTTTCCTTCGTTACGATGGTCTCCGTCGTAATGCATACTTCATCTTGCCCACTATTCAAGTATAAATTCCCACAAAATTGTGGGAACTAAGAAAAAACCTACATCTTAGATGTAATCAGCTCTAACCACTTTTTTGAGCCTATCAAATGAGGGTGATTATAAGGCAATACCTTTGCCCAAACCTCAACAGCCTTTACTATATAATCATAAGCTTTGCTAAACTCACCTCTGTTATAATAAAGTCCTGCCAAATTATTATAACCTCTAGCTGTATCAGGATGCTCTTCTCCTAAGAGTCTCTCTTTTATCTCTAAAGCTTTAAGATAGAGAGGTTCTGCTTTTTTATACTCTCCCATTAAGTCATAGAGTCCTGCCAAATTATTATAACTTGTAGCTGTATCAGGATGCTCTTCTCCTAAGAGTCTCTCTCTTATCTCTAAAGATTTAAGATAGAGAGGTTCTGCTTTTTTATACTCTCCCATTGAATTATAGAGTCCTGCCAAATTATTATAACTTGTAGCTGTATCAGGATGATCTTCTCCTAAGAGTCTCTTCCATATCTCTAAAGCTTTGAGCAAGAGAGGTTCTGCTTTTTTATACTCTCCCATTGAGTTATAGAGTCCTGCCAAATTATTATAACCTCTAGCTGTACTAGGATGCTCTTCTCCTAAGAGTCTCTTATCTATCTCTAAAGATTTAAGATAGAGAGGTTCTGCTTTTTTATACTCTCCCATTGAGTAATAGAGTAATCCCAAATTATTATAACTTAGAGCTGTATCAGGATGCTCTTCTCCTAAGAGTCTCTTCCATATCTCTAAAGCTTTAAGATAGAGAGGTTCTGCTTTTTTATACTCTCCCATTGAGTTATAGAGTCCTGCCAAATTATTATAACTTGAGGCTGTATCAGGATGCTCTTCTCCTAAGAGTCTCTCTTTTATCTCTAAAGATTTAAGATAGAGAGGTTCTGCTTTTTTATACTCTCCCATTGAGTAATAGAGTGATGCCAAATTATTATAAACTCTAGCTGTATCAGGATGCTCTTCTCCTAAGAGTCTTTCTATTATCTCTAAAGCTTTGAGAAAGAGAGGTAGAGCATTATCATACTCTCCACATAGATAATATATACGAGCATAATCATTTAGCATTAAGGCATCTTCTATTTTTTGAGATGGTATAAACTCCATCTCATCTTTAGCTTTTTTATATTTAATCTCTTGTTCATAACTTAATGCTTTTTGATAGTGGGCTTTGTATCTATCTTCTTGGATATGTGCTGTGCTTTGTAGATACTCATCTAGTATCTCTCTCACCTCTTCAAAGCGTAATAATTCAAAGGCTTTGTCTATCTTGCTTTGGGTGTTAGGGTTTAGACTATATGAGTTTAGTTTTTGCTCTAGGGCTTTTTTCTCTTCTATAAGTGACTCTAGTCTATCACTATTTTGTAGTTTTAGTGTTAAGTTATTATAGGTCTCTTCATTTTTTAGTATCTCTTGATAATATTCACCAAAATATGCCGTTAAAAACTCCTCTTCATCTCCTCCTAACTTTTTGATAAGCTCTTTTATCTTATCAAGATGTACTTTGGGTATATTTGGTTTGAGAGAGTTTATTTTGTCTATTAGAGGTTGTCCTTTATCTTCAAAATAGATAGGTATAATCTTTTGATTAAATTTCTTATCTAGCGTTTTACCCTCTTTTAATAATACATAATGCACCACACCATAATCACCAAATGCTCCACTTATCTTCTCTAACTCATTGACAAAATACTCATCATCTAAACTAAACCCAATAAACAAAAATGACTTTGTAGCCAATTTGACTTTTAGTGTCTCAAATGCTGTTTTGTACTTTTCATTATCTATATATAGTCTCTCATAGCTATCTGTAGTAAGGATAATATTATCTTTATTTTCGATATGACCATGCAGATGCCAAACTGTCTGCTTTTTGAGTTCAACACTTATAGATAAGCCTTGTTCTGCTACTGATTGTATATCCCATCTTTGAGTATTATCAGGATTATCAGAAGCCCAATCTAAGATTTTATCATAATTGGTAGTGATAATAAGCTTTTGATTTAATCCCCAAATAGCCCTAGCCAAATCCAAAGAGTCATCTTGAATACTCTCTCTAGTTATATCAAAAATCTCATCTAGTTTTTGAGCATAGAGAGATTTGGTAGGATAAAACTCTTTTATATCATCTACAACTCTAAGATAATCAACATGAGGTCTGTTTAAAGAATTTTTGATAATTTGAGTATCATTTTCATTGAGACCATCAGTTAATTGATATAATAACTCTTTCCAATCAGGAAAAATATCTACACCACTATGACTCTTCACAGCCTTAGAGACTCCAGCACCCACAAAAGGTATAACTTTATTATTTTCTATTAATTCTTTTAATTCTTTTTCCATATTATAACTCCCACCTAAATATTTATCAATATATTTTATCTAAATAAATTAAGAGCTTTATTATATCGCTCTTTTCCAGTAGAGCTAAAATAGACCCACTCCCATTTTAGAAATATCTAATTTTAAGTGTATAATTTTAAAATACGCTTTGCATTAGCTACTTCCTCTAAAATATCATAATCATCAATAATATCAATATTATTTTTACTGATAAAATCCATAAAAGTATAAATATCCATAGAAAGCATCTTTGCTCCTTGTATCATAGATATTTGATGTGAAGTATAAAGCTCCAAAGCCAATTTCTCTTTTAAAAGTTGCACTAAACTCTGTTTACTCTGATTGATACCAAAAAAGATATTATCAGGTATTTCTATAGCTAGGTTCATATTTTTTCCTTATTTAAATTTTATTAGGATATTGTCCAGTTTCACCACATTATGGCTGTTTAGTTTCATTTTATGCCTTTATAATCCATTGAATTAGTTAAT
>JASFZJ010000050.1:0-8976 GCA_045267865.1 Sulfurovum sp.
GCATAAGTAGCTCAAATATATTTAATATAGAAAGGAGTATTTCAATGGCTAAAGAATTTCAAGCGTGGCATACTGTAAAAGAGAAACTTCATACAAAAACTAAAAAAAATATTATTCCAAAAGAGAGAGAAGTCTATTGGGCTAGTGTAGGAGTAAATATAGGTCATGAACAAGATGGTAAAGGTAATATCTTTTCTAGACCTGTTCTAATAGTGAAAAAATATAACAATCATCTATTTTTTGGTATTCCATTATCAACACAGATAAAACAAGGAAGTTTTTTCTTTGAATTTGAGTTAAATGGTAAAAAAAGTAATGCGTTGATTGTACAAGGTAGGATTTATGATACAAAGAGGCTAGAAAATAGAATAGGAATGATTTCAATTAATAATTTTTGTAATTTGAAGTTAAAATTTAAAAAGTTATTAGATATGTAAATTTTCTCCCTCTGAAAACAGAGGGCGTCCCGAAGGAAATTGTAAATATATTATATCAAATTTTAGATAAAAAGTAAAGGTCATAAATCATGATGGTAACTTTCATCTCACAATGTGAGAAAAATGCACTTAAAAAAACACGGAGAGTATTAGACAGTTTTGCCAATCGTATCGGTGATAATACTTGGCAGACGATTATCACACAAGAGGGGCTAAATGCTGTACACAAACTCTTGCGAAAAACAGCGTCCAAAAGTTCTGCTATATCTTGCCATTGGATAAGAAGCCGTAGCAGAACTGAACTTTTGTGGGTGGTTGGGAATAGAGAGAGGTTTAATAGTGAGGGTATAGTGCCTGTAAATCGAACGAAAAAGACTATTTTGGATAAATACAAAGAGAGTGATTGGAAATATCTGGAACTTATCAAGTCTCTCACAGCTCTTTCTGCTCTGTTTCATGATTGGGGAAAATCTACAACTCTTTTTCAAACAAAACTCAAACCAAATAGCAAAATCAAAGGCGACCCTATCCGTCATGAGTGGATATCTTGTATGCTATTGAGTGCTTTTATCTCACAAAATCCTGCAAATTGGTTGGAACGGTTGAGTAAAGGCGAGATAGATGAAGCCTCTCTACTGTTATCACTAAAAGATATGCGTAAGCAAAAAAGCGTATTAAAAGATTTACCCTCTTCTGCGAAATTGATATTATGGCTTATTGTTTCTCATCATCGTTTGCCTTTGGATATAGAAGATATAAATTCTTGGCAAGAAAAAGAGGCTTTGAGTATAGAAGATGTTCTTAAATATATTAATCAATCTTGGGGATATGAAAATAGAAGAGATGAAGAGGAGTATCAAGCACTTATAGAGAGATGTTTTGAGTTTCCTCATGGACTTCTACAAAATGCTACTAAATGGTTACAATCTGTCAAAAAATGGTCTCGTAGGATGATAATTAATAGTGATTTACTCAATGAGTCTATAGAGGATGGTAGCTATAGAGTGGTACTCCATCACTCTAGGCTTTGTCTAATGCTTGGCGACCATCATTATTCGTCACAAGACAATGATACTTCTTGGCGTGATAAAGTATCTCTCTTTGCCAATACAGACTCCAAAACAAAGCAGATGAAACAGAAACTTGATGAGCATCTCTTTGGGGTGATGGCAAGTGCTTTAAAAACTATTCACCTACTCCCTGCTTTTGAGAAAGAGCCACCTATAGTAGCTGATAATAGAGCATTAAAAAAAGCTAGTCCCAAAGCTTATGATTGGCAAGATAAAGCTGTAGAGAATATAAAACCACAACTCGATAGCAAAGAAAAAGAAGGATTTTTTGCTGTCAATATGGCAAGTACAGGGTGTGGTAAAACTTTTGCTAATGCCAAAATCATGAGAGCAGTGTCACAGGACAAAGAGAGCCTACGATATATCTTGGCTTTGGGACTACGAACTTTGACACTTCAAACAGGTGATGAGTATAGAGATAAAGTAGGATTAGAAGATGATGAATTAGCTGTACTTATCGGTTCTAAAGCTGTATTGGAACTACATCAAGATAGTGTTATAGCAGATGCCAAAGAGTCGGAGGATAATGGTTCAGAGTCTATAGAGAACCTTTTGGACGAGTATATAGATTTTGATTGTGCCATTCCTGAGGAGGGGTTAAATACGATACTAAGGAGAGATAGAGATAAACAATTTCTATATGCTCCTGTGCTTGTATGTACGATAGACCATCTTATGGGTGCTGTGACTACCAAAAGAGGAGGGAAATATATATTGCCCTCTCTTCGTCTGATGAGTTCTGATTTAGTGATAGATGAGATAGATGATTTTACTGGTTCTGACCTTGTGGCTATTGCAAGACTTGTACATCTTGCAGGTATGCTTGGTAGAAAGGTGATGATTTCATCTGCTACTATACCTCCTGATTTGGCAGAGGGATATTTCAATGCTTATCAAAAGGGTTGGGATTTATTTACCAAAACTCGTGAAGCCAAAAGCTATATAATCTGTGCGTGGATAGATGAGTTTGGTACAAAAGCAGAACAAATCACTGATATAAAAGAGTATAACAAGAGACATACATCTTTTGTAAATAAACGCGTAAAAAATCTAGCCAAAGGAGTAGCTAAACGAAAACTAGAAATAGTAAAATGCCATGATGAAATAGGAGGAGATGAAGAGAGCTATTTTGAGATAATCAAAACTGCAATGATAAAGAAACACTATCAACACAATACAAAAGATAGCAAAAGTGATATAAGTGTCTCTTTTGGAGTAGTGAGAATGGCAAATATCAAGCCTTGTGTGGAATTGGCAAAATATCTAATGAGTGCAGAGTATCCTGAGGAGCTAGAAGTGAGAGTAATGGCATATCACTCCAATCAAGTGTTGCTTTTGAGACATATTCAAGAGAGACATTTAGATAAAGTATTAAAAAGAAAAGAGAAGAATGGTGAAGAGCCAAAGGCTTTTGAAAACTCTATCATTCGTTCTCATCTTGATAGTAGTAAATCTCTCAATATGCTTTTTATCGTAGTAGCCACTCCTGTAGAAGAGGTAGGACGAGACCATGATTTTGATTGGTCAATTATAGAACCATCTTCTTATCGTTCTATTATTCAACTTGCAGGGCGAGTATCTAGGCATAGAGAGAATATGATAGAGAAGCCCAATATTGGACTTCTGGAGTATAATTTAAAGTCTTTTAAATATAATGATGATACTAAACACTCGTTTCAAAAGCCTGGATATGAAGAGGGTATAACACTCAAAACTCACAATCTATCTAATCTCATTGACACCAAAGCCCTTAGCCAAAGATTAGATGCTACTGCTAGGATACAAAAGCCCACTACATTAAAACAAAAAGAATCTCTAAGTGATTTGGAACACTATCAAACAGGGCAAGATTTGACCTCTTATGATGATATTGGTGCTGATACGCTACAAGGCTATTTAGATGAGAGTTGGTTTCTAACAGCTCATCCATATTATTTCCATCCATTTAGAAAAAGTTCTCCATCTATAAAAATTTTTTTGACTTATGATGAAAAGAGTGAAGCGTATTTTTTTACGCAGTATGATAAGTTTGGTAAAATCATTGTAGATATATATGATAAGCCTATCAATCGTGAATTTGGACTTAGGATAACGCATATAGCACTAGATAAGAGTTTGGAGCATACTAGTTGGCTTCTTAGAGAGTATGATAGTATTGTAGAAGATATGTCTATATCAAAAGAGAGAAACAAAAAAGATATTTCACTTAGATATGGTGAGTTGAACTTTCTATGGAGTGAGAATACGGAATATGAATATAGTGATTTGTTTGGATTGGTAAAAGTTTAATTAGATATACTTCTATTTCTAGTTGGGCGATTATCGTTTGTGGGGATTGTGAAGGAGAAGGTGGGACAGGGTCAGCCCTTGAAAAAGGATATAACAATGTTCAACAACATAATAATTGTTATACTTTTGCTGTTAATTTTAGCAACAAAAGCGTATTAAAAGCTAGTAGAGAGTTACACCTCTCTACCTGCCCCAACTAATGAAATTATATCATAAACTAAATATAAACTAAATATTTATAATTAAACTGCCGTATAGGTAGCTTAGAAAATACTGCGATTTAGTATCTATAAAAAGTTCACTGCCGTATAGGCAGTAATATATATATTAATACACCATACTACTATTAATTATTTATAAATTATCTATACGAAAGAATTAATATGCTATCATTTCACCATTAAGATACTGAATAAGTAATCAAATAAATTTAAGAAAGGATAATATTGTGGCAAATGAAGTGATTACTAAGTTTTTTGACGAAAGAAAAGAAGCGTGGTTAAAGAAAAAGCTCAACCCTTCTATGGAAGAAGATGAGGTTTTAGAACTATATGAAGAGAGTGCTATAGAGTTCTCTTTGGAAGTTTGGTTACCCAATGCCTCCAAAAGAGCAGGACAAATCTCAATGGCTACACACCCTTGTACATTTTCGCATCCAAGTGCTAGAAAAAATAAAAATGGTTATGTGACTTCTATTATAGCTTCAAAAGAGTATAGGAGTGATGGATTATTACGCACTGGAAATGTAAAGGTACAGAGTGACGCACTAGGCAATGCAGCAGCATTGGATGTACATAAGTTTTTAAATCTTATTATGCCTGATGGTAAAGTATTGATAGAACATATACAACAAGATACACCATTGGCAAAATCACTATTAAATATCAAATCAAAAAGTTATGATGTACTCAAAGATGAGTTTTTGGAGATGATAGAGAGTTCAAGTGACTCTTTGACAAGTTCCAAGATAAAGCAGGTCTATTTCCCTGTAGATGAGGACTATCATCTTCTCTCAATTCTAAGTAACTCTGGTATAATTTATCATTTACGAAAGAGGCTTGACAGTATTCGGTTTGGTGCAGATGAAGATAGCAAAAAAAGGCTCAAAGAGTTACGAGTGCTAAGAAATAATGCCAAATTTAGTGAAGATGGTTTTCCTGAAATTTATAACCTTACTACTATAGGATATGGAGGCACAAAACCCCAAAATATCTCTGTACTTAATTCTCAAAATGGAGGTAAAGCACAACTACTCAACTCTATGCCTCCGAATATAGAAAAAAGAGATACACATTTCCCAAAGTCTGATTTTTTCGCAGAGTCTATGAAGCTTTGGAGATTTAGAGATACTTTTATGGCTTTGCATAAGATATATAAAGTACCTGACTATACAAATATAGATATTCGTAATGCCAAAAAGTACCATTATGAGACTCTAATAGAAAAAATCATCGAGCAGATGTGGGCTGTGAGAGCTGTAAGTGATGAACTCTATTATGAAAAAACATCTACTCTTAAAAGTCATCAGAAGATTTGGCTTCTTTCATCAAAAGAAGAGCAGAGAGAAGATGATGATTGGCTTGATAAAGTTATCAAGGATATAACTTCTTGGATAATACAAAGCTACCCAAAACTCTTAGGTAAAAATGCTATAGAGATTAATGCTAAATGGGAGTTTACAGATATTAAAGATATTGTAGAAAAACGAAGAGAGGCTTTAAGATGAAAAAAGTAAAAAATATACTACTTATCTCTCATATCAAAGTACAAAATGCAAATGCTCTCTCTAGCCCTTTTACAATTGGCTTCCCTGCTATGACGGCTTGGCTAGGTGCTACTCATGCACTCCAACGAAAGCTCAATGTAGATGGGTTTGAAGAGCTAATATTTAATGCTGTAGCAGTAGTGAGCCACCACGCCGATTTACAAACACATAAAGGCATTGGTGATTTCGTTCACTCTATCATTGGCAGTAGTAATCCACTAGATAAAGATGGTAAAAGACCTGCTTTTATAGAAGAGGCTAGAGTTCATCTTGATGTCTCTTTGGTAATTGAGTATGATGGATTAGATAGAGATGACAAAGAGAGATTTGAGACTAGAGTAGCTCATCATCTAAAATCAAGAATGAAAATAGCAGGTGGTGATATACTTCACTATAAAAATATAGAGACTCTCAAAGTCAAAAGTAACGATGATGAGCAGTTGGCTCGTGTGCGTCGTAAACTTATGCCAGGATATGCTCTCATAGAGAGAAGAGACTTGATGTGTGAAGCAATGGAGCAAGGGTTAGATGGTGTAGATGCCCTTTTGGATTATCTTGTTATTCATAATAGTTGTGAAAAGAAGAATGAAAAAGTAATCTGGACAAAAAAGAGAAAAACTACAGGGTGGATACTGCCTATAGCGATAGGGTTTCAAGGAGTTTCAGATTTGGGAAAAGCCAAAAATCAAAGAGACTCCAATACTCCTCACCGTTTTGCAGAGGCTGTAGTGACATTCGGAGAGTTCAAAATACCTTATAAAATAGACTCTTTAGATGAGATACTTTGGCGATATAGTGTAGATAGTGACAAAGACCTTTATCTGTGTGAACAGATAATAAATAATGATAAAAATTAAAGGAAATTATAATGGCAAAAAATAAAAACATAGCATCAGTTTTGGCTTTCGAGAAAAAATTAGTAACTTCAGATGGATACTTCTATGGTACAACTTGGGCAGATAAAAAAAACTTTACAGCTTTGAAATTGGTAGAGAAATCAGTAAGAGGAACAATTGCCAATAGACTAAAACCTGCTATCAAAAATGACCCTGCCAAACTCAATGCAGAGGTAGAAAAAGCAAATTTACAAACGGTAGATAGTTGTGCCTTAGCACCACAACAAGATACACTCAAACTAAGTTTCACACTCAAAGTATTGGGTGGATTATCAGAACCATCAGCTTGTAATAATGCAGAGTTTTTGGAGACTTATCAAACAGCAGTCAATGGATATATAGCAGATAAGAAGTTTACCGAGTTAGGTAGAAGATATGCTCTCAATCTAGCAAATGCACGATTTTTGTGGCGTAATAGAGTTGGTGTATCACAGATAGAAGTGGAAGTTAAAGACCTCAATAGTGATGATAGTTGGAACTTTGATGCCAAAACATTTAATATTCGTTCTATGGAGACCAAAGATAAAGGTGTACTCTCTTTGGGTAAAAAAATAGCCCATGCATTGGCTAGTGAAGATGACTTTTTGATGCTAGAGATAACCTGTTTTGCAAAAGTAGGTAAATCACAAGAGGTCTATCCTAGTGAAGAGTTGGTACTAGACAAAGGTCAAGGCAAAAAGAGCAAAATACTCTATGCTGTCAATGAAATAGCAAGTATGCACTCACAAAAAATAGGGAATGCACTTAGAAGCATAGATACTTGGTATCCTGAATTTACTGAACCTAGTGGAGCAGGAGCGATAGCGATAGAGCCTTATGGAGCTGTGACCAATATGGGTAGAGCATTTAGAACACCTAAAGACAAACAAGACTTCTATACATTTTTTGATAAATTCGCACGAGGTGAAACACTAGAGAGAGTAGAAGATGAACACTTTGTAATGGCTGTACTTGTGCGTGGTGGAGTCTTTGGCGAAAGTGATAAGTAGCTAGATATGAAATACTATATAGATATTAAACTTTTAGGAGATGATGAAGTAAACTTAGGTTTTATTTGGAGAAAAATTTACCTAGAGTTGCATTTAATGCTTTCAGATATAAAAGATAAAAATAGCGAAGTAGATATAGGCTTCTCTTTCCCAAATTATCAAACTCAAACATTCCCTTTAGGGGATATATTAAGGATATTTGCTAACTCCAAAGAGGAGTTAGTATCTCTAAATCTCATAAAATATTTAGGAAGATTTGATGAGTATATTATAAGAGAAGATATAAAACCAGTCCCAAAAGATACAAAAACTTATGTAACTTTCAGCAGAAAACAGTTCAAATCAAATCCAGAGAGACTAGCAAGAAGACAAGCCAAACGAAAAGGTATAAGTATAGAAGAAGCACTCAAAAACTATGCAGAGATGACTCCTGAGAGTACAAAACTACCATTTATAATGATGAAAAGCTCAAAGGGACAATATATGAAGATATTTATAGAAAAATCAATAAGTGATGTAGAGACAAAAGGTAAATATAGCACTTATGGGCTGAGTAAAGTAGCCTCTGTTCCTTGGTTTTAAGAATTTAATAAAAAATCATTTGGTAGGGTGCTGTTTTCAACGCACCTTTAATTATATTTAGTATTATTTAAAGATTAAACTCTCTTAATGGTGCGTTAAAAACGCACCCTACATTACATAACACCAAAAAAATTAAACCAATTTATATAAATGCGTAACATCAGTTATCTACTTAGTCTTTATTTTTTCTAAGCTACCTACACGGCAGTTCACCTGATATAGCCTCGGATGCTTTGACTGAGATATTTCTAAGCTACCTACACGGCAGTTCACATAAGCCAAATGAAGAGGTTTTAATTGATTTATTTCTAAGCTACCTACACGGCAGTTCACCTTGTCCTAATGTCATAGCGTTTATACTAGCATTTCTAAGCTACCTACACGGCAGTTCACTGATATTTTACCCACTTGGCTCATTTTGTTTATTTCTAAGCTACCTACTCGGCAGTTCACTAAGAGTGCTACCACTCCACAATTTATAGAGATTTCTAAGCTACCTACACGGCAGTTCACTTTCTACTTCATTTACATTAGATTTAAGAGATTTTCTAAGCTACCTACACGGCAGTTCACGATATGAGCTACACATAAAATATATCATATCATTTCTAAGCTACCTACACGGCAGTTCACTATGGCTATAATTAGAAACATTAAAATATAAATTTCTAAGCTACCTACACGGCAGTTCACGAGATATTAGTGTAAGTGGTGATGTCTCTATATTTCTAAGCTACCTACACGGCAGTTCACTTGTGGTGGGTTGCTTGTCCAATTCACATAGCTTTCTAAGCTACCTACACGGCCAGCAATTCTAATTTAAGTTATTTTTAAGTTAAATTAAACTTAAAAATAACAAAAAAGTAAATTAAACTTAAAAAAATATAAAAGAGATAGTTAGAAAAAGTTAAAATTAATCAAAAATAGGTAATTTTTCATTTTTTAGGC
>JASFZJ010000051.1:0-19634 GCA_045267865.1 Sulfurovum sp.
TGATATTTTTATCTATGATTTCATTAGCCAATGTTACCAAAAACTCTTCTATCTCTTTTTTAAATAGACTAGAGCTATAATCTATTAAATGCTTTTCTAAATCTTTAATTAGCGTCTCAAATTTATAAGCATTTTTACTAAAAGTCCAAAGGTAGATAAGTGTCTTTATCCACTCTATCTCATCTTTCTCTTTAAGTTTGTTCTCCGTAAGAAAAATAAGATTATAGATAAATTGATGATAAGGCAATTCATTTTTAAATATTTTTTGGGTAATTTTAAATTGATTTTTGCCACCTTTGAGGCTATCTATCCCAAAATAGAGCTGTGCTACTTCTGCAAAACCTACACCATCTAACTTATCAAATATCTCTTCATTAAGATACTCTATCAAATTCAAATCATCTTTATCTCTGTAGATTTTACTTGCTGTTAAATATTCTTGAAAGGAGAGGTGACTAAACTGTATAAAGTCTGTTCTAGGCTCTACCAATAGACCTGATGCAGAAATATAATAGTCTAATATATGCTCTGCTTGTGTATCTTTGGTTATACTTTTTAAATTCTCATCTTCATCTTTGATAATCTCTTCTAAATATTTTAAAATTTGTTTTTTACTTATCTCAATTTGTAACTGCTCTCTATCACCTTTGCTATTGGCTTCATTGTGTATCTTGTAAGCTAACTCTTCTAATATTATCGTCTTATCTTGATAATCCCAAATGGTAAAACATTTCCCCTCTCTATCTTCTCTCTGTTCCAAATTCCTCTGCTTATCCAAAATATGGAGATAAGACTCTGTCATATATTGATATGCCAATACCCTACTTCTAGGTATCTCTCCTTTATGTTCAGATATATATATAAGCATCATTAGATAGATTGGTCTTGTTTTGAGTTGATTGAGGTCTTTGATACTCTCTAGTCTAGCCAAAAACTTCTCTTCTCTCTCTTTTTTGAGCTTCTCATTTGGATGATACTTGATAGTCATATATCTATCTGTATAGATTTCTATCTGCTCTTGATTGTAAGGCAAGATAGTATGTTTTTTGAAATTTGTATTATAATTTACATTATCAAGAAAGCCTGTTGGTCTGCCTGTGATAATGATATTAGTTTTTATGCCTTTTTCTTCTAAGATATTATTCTTGATATAGTCATTGAGCCACTTTATAAGATTGGCATTTTGTTTTTGTCCTATCTCATCAAAACCATCAAATATCATAATAGCCCAACCTTGATGGATATAAAAATCAAAAAATGCTCTATCAAAAATAGGTTTTTTGAGATTATTATTGAGATTGTCTATCCATTGAGATAGAAGCTCATCAAAAGAGTGAATTTGTGAGAAGTCTAATGCTCTTAGGATAATCGGCATAATCACTCTTTTGCCTATCTGTTCTACTGTGGGATTTGTACCATTTTCTGATGTGATGATAGAGAGAAACTTGGTAAAGGTAGATTTACCACTTCCTGCCTCAGCAGAGATAGATATAAACTGCTCTTTACATAACAAATCTTCTAGGCTTAATCCTTTTTCATCTTCATTATTTTGAGTAAAATAGAGGGGTGTATAGATTTTGCGTAGAAGTATAGGTGTCTCTTCCAAAGTATCTTCTTTGGCATACAAAGCTAATAATAACTTTTTATATAAATCTTGTCTATCTGAATGCTCACGATTATAAAAGGGTTCTCTTAATGGATATGTTGTCATCATCTACCTTTATAGATATTTTTTGATTTCATCTGTCTCTAAAGAGTCAAAACTTCTACTAAACTCATCAATAAATTTTGAAAAACTTTTATGTTTTCCTTGCATCTCATAGACCTCACTCAAAAATTTCTCTTCAAACTCTCTAGTATATTCTATTTTATTGACAAACTTATCTTTGCTCTCTTGGGTACTGCTCTCTTCTAAT
Source organism: Sulfurovum sp. (assembly GCA_045267865.1). GTDB lineage: Bacteria > Campylobacterota > Campylobacteria > Campylobacterales > Sulfurovaceae > Sulfurovum. The sequence continues at coordinate 1,917 of JASFZJ010000051.1, forward strand.
TCATCAATTAACTCATCAGCTAAACTATTTTGAGCTAAATCCAAATGATTTTTAAACTCTAATTTAAAATAATACTCTTTTTCATTCGCTACATCAAAAATATTATTATTTTTCAAAGAGTCAATCAAAGTATTCATAAGCTCTGGTTGATTTTCCAAAGCTGAATACACAGATTCATAAAAAAGTTTAAGATAAGCTATAAGGGCTAATTTTTTGAGATTGTCTAAAGTAATCCTTGCACTATTACCATAATCTGATGAACTTGCAATATGAAAATAGATAGCCATCAAAAAGTTTTTAAGCCGTCTAGGGTTTGGGTCTATAATAGATGAAATAAATGCTGTAAATTCTTCTAACTCTTGGCTATCTAAAAAAGGGTAAGGCTCTATAATATCTTTTGCAAAGTCTTTAATTTGTCCTGTTTTTGGCTCTTTAATATAAAAAGTAGCTTGAAAAAGTTTTTCTAAATAGGCTCTTGTCTCTTTGGATGTTTTTGTAGTTGTAGAGGAGAGAGATTTTTCTATATGGTGTCTATCATATCCAAAGACAAAGATACATCTTTTGGTAGAGAGATACTGTTTTATCTCTTTGAGTAGCTTAGATATAGTCTCATCTTCACATCTATCCAAATCATCAATGAAAATAACTATCCTTGCATCCTCATCTATTGCTTCCTTACCTCTTTGAAGTAAAATTTCAATAGCTTCTTGAAAAATAAATTTAAATTTTTGTTGTCTGTCTATATATTGAAAATTATCATGTTCATATTTTTCACCAATAGCTTGTATATTTGTACCTTGATTTCTGCCTAATTTTGTTAGACTTCCTATCATATCAAGTGCCGATTGAAAAGTAACAGAAGCTAGTTTTTCTGCTTCTTGTAAAGTAGAAGCGATAAAAGAAAAATGATGATGAATAGCCTGAAGTAGCCCTACCATAGGTTCTTGATGATTTTCATTTTCCCATGGGTTAAACCAAATAGTCTGTGTATGTTCTAAAATATGCTTTATTTTATCTGTATCTTTTTCTATATGTCTATTAAATACATTTGTAAAAAGTTGCTCTTCATCTATTGTTTTATCTTGAAAATTCAATTTATGTTTAATAGGTTCACCACCCAAAGAAGCCATAAGATGTTTCATAATACTACTCTTACCACTTCCCCATCTCCCCGATATTCCTATCGAAAAAGGTGTAGGAGCATTTAAAATAAGCTCTCTTATTCTTGCTATTTGATTTATATCGGCTAACTCTTTAATATCGAGTGTATATTCATCATTTAAAAATTTCATCAAGTTTTCCTTTATATAAATTTATTTATTTAATGATAAAAACATTGTATCCAAAATTTAATTTGACTCTAGTAACATAAAACCTCACCCACCAGTCTCATAAAAAGCCCTCTTAGATATATCATCTTCATTAGGATTATCTTCACTCCATCTATTCTCTTTTGGTTTGTCTTTAAGCACTTGTGCCAATACTTGTGTTGCACCCTCTATATCACCCTCTTTTACATATTTGGCTATACTCATAGCCTCGTCAAAGTATAGGCATGGGATTAGGTTACCCTCTGCTGTTAGTCTGATACGGTTGCAGTTTTCACAAAAGTCGTGTTTGTGTGGGTCTATTAGTCCAAACTCTGTGCCATCTTCTAGGGCATAGTTAAATGATGGACTTGCACCCTCTCTTCCTAATGCTCTGATGGTGTATTTTTCTTTTATTTTTCTTAGTATCTCTCTGCCGTGCATCCCCTCTAAGGCATCTTTGGCGTGGTGATTTTCCATATACTCTATAAATCTTACTTTTATATTTTTCTTTTTGCAGTAATCTAATATATCAAGAATTTCATTATCATTAATCCCTTTGAGTGGCACCATATTGATTTTAACTTTGAGTCCGACTTCAAGTGCTTTGTCTATACCTGCTAATACTCTATCCAAAACATCTTTTCCTGCTATTTTTGCACTGACATCTGCTTTGAGTGAGTCTAGGGAGATATTGAGTCTTTTTAGTCCAGCATCTTTGAGGCGTTGTGCTGACTCTGGTAGTAAAAATCCATTGGTGGTGAGGGCTAAATCTATATCGCTTTTATAGTCTGAAATCATCTTGATAAAGCCATCTAGGTTTTCTCTTAAAAGTGGCTCTCCACCTGTGAGGCGTATTTTGGTTACTCCACTATCTATTGCTACTTTGATAAATAAAAATAGCTCTTCAAAAGATAATAAGTTCTCTTTGGGTACCCATGAGAATGGTTTTTCTGGCATACAGTATTGACACCTAAAGTTACATCTCTCTGTTACTGAGACTCGTAAATAATCTACTTTTCGTCCATGTCCATCTATAAGCATAATTTGTCCATATTATAATTTTGGTTAGAGTATCAAAATGTAGATAAAAGGGGGGTGATATGTATCAAGAAATTATATATAACTCAAAAAGGAGTGATAGAGTTATCACTCCTTTAGTCTCAAGAGAGGGGATTTACTAGTGTAAATCTCTCCATTGTGATTTTTTCCATAAGTATGCAAGGATTGTAAAGATAATGAAAAATGCCATTACCCACGGTCCTACTGCTTCTCTCTTGGCTTTGCTAGGGTCTCCTGTTGATACCATATAGGCTTCAACTTTTTCATAACCCTCGGCACTTAGTCCAACTCTAGGCATAGAAGTTCCTGCTAGTTGAGATTGAGGATTTTCTACAAATGTCTTCATAAAGTGTTCACTTCTAGCTCTTATCATAATAGACAAGTCAGGAGGTAGTTTACCCATATAGGCTTTTACTCTGTCTTGCTCTTCTATCACTTTAATTTGGTGAGCTAGTTCATCTTTTTTGTACTTGAACTTTGGTGTATCACCTAATTGAGTGAGTTTACCATAACGAACAGCATGACATCTCATACAAGCTTCTTCATAAGCCTCTTTTGGAGTCACTTCACCAGCTTTTTTCTCTAACATATAAGCTACAACATTGGCAATAGCTTGGTCATCTGAAATCATAGCTTTGATTGAACCCATTGGGTGAGTTGAAGTATCTTTATACTTATGATCTACATTAGATGCCATAGCAGGGTCTTTGATAAGTGCTATTAGATAGTTTTTATCATATATAGCTCCTGCATGGTCTAGGCTTGGAGGGATAACACCACCCATATTCATATCAGCACCATGACAACCCATACAGTTAGCGAAATCTCCATCACCTGCACTTGCATCACCTTTAAGTGCTGCAATTTTGGCTACATGTGCCCAAAAAACTGTTTTATCATTTATCTTATCTTTATCTCCTGCTCTTATAGCCTCTGCTATATCAGCTTTACCATCATATACAAATCCGTGACTCTCTGTATGAATTTCTTCTCCATGCTTATCCACTTTTTTGTGCATCTCGTGGTGAGCATAAGGCTCAACAAGATAATATGTCAATAGTGAAAAGAAAGCAACTACTGCAAATATTTTTAACTCTCTCATATTAAGCTCCTTTCTCTATTTTTTTCTCAAACATCGTGATTACTACCAATATTGGTCCCATAGCCAAGAATAGCACTGCTGAAATAAGTCCTATCATAGCAAATGTCGCATCTGTTGGAGGAAGTTTACCCATAGCAGTAAGAACAATCATATCTACAAGTAGTACCCAAAACCAAATATGGAATAGTCCTCTTTTGTGAGCAGGTGCTACATTTGGGCTTCTATCTGCAAATGGCAAGAATACAAATGCTATCTGCGCTATACCAAATGCTACAAGACCTATATCTTTGCTAAATGGACGCAAGATTTCATAAGACCACAAGAAGTACCACTCAGGATAGATGTGCGCAGGAGTTTTTAGTCCATCTGCTGGGTCGAAGTTTACAGGGTCCATAGAGAACTCAAAGTTATAAAATACAAGATAGAAGAATATAATGAAATATATACCCATGACAAAGACATCTTTACTCAAAAATACAGGAGAGAAAGGGATAACTTTGGACTCTTTTTTCTTACCAGCTTTCCATAATTCTGCTGACTCTTTGAAATCTATCTCTGCACCCTCTTGGTTGTTTACATGTGGTAGTCTTAGAGTACCAAAGTGTAATACAATTAGACCGATAATAGCCAAAGGAATAAGCAATACATGTAACATAAAGAAACGAGTAAGATATGCATCACCAGGAACATAATCACCTCTAATCCACTCTACAAGACCATAAGCTTCTAACGAACCACCTGAGAATAGATTGGTAATAACCATACCTGCCCAATAACTCATCTGACCCCATGGAAGCATATAACCAGAGAACGCTTCAGCTGAGAATGCTACAAAAAGTCCCATACCTGATAGCCAAATAAGCTCTCTACCTCTCTTGTATGAACCATAATATATACCTGTAAACATATGTATATATATGATAAGGAATACAATAGATGCACCTACACCGTGGATATGTCTCCAGAACCACCCATAACCAACTTCACTCATAATAGTATAGTTTACGCTATCAAATGCAAGTGCTGTATCAGGCTTGTAGTACATAAGTAGAAATATTCCAGATATTACCAATATACCAAAGGTAGCAGCCAAAACCATACCCATAGCCCACAAGAAATTTATATCTTTTGGTATCCAATATTCGGTATTTAATACTTTGTTAAGAGTATTAATACCTAGTCTCTCATCCATCCATTTGTTGCCAAATGGCATTGCTTTATCATCAAAATGTGCCATATTTCTCCCCTTAAACTGTTAGACCAGCGTCTAGCATTTTCTTATATTCTGGACCTGCTTCACCCAATACTAGCTTCGTACCATCTATTCTAAATGGTGGTACTTCTAGTGGACTTGGTGGTGGAAGACCTGGACTATTTATACCTGATATATCAAATACTCCTCCATGACATGCACAGAAAAATTCTTTGTTATCTGGTTGATAAGCAGGGATACAACCTAAATGAGTACATAGCCCTATAGATATATGAAATCTATCTCCACCAACAATAACATCTCTATCGTGTGGTTTCATATCAGCTGTCTTTTTCAAGACAAATATAGGTTTACCTCTCCACTTCTCTACTGTTAATACATTCTCTTTCGCACCACTAAGGTCAATAGTAGTAAATCCAGCAGCTTTGACGCTAGGTAATGGATCCCATGAGCGTTTTGCAGCATATAATACACCTACGCCTCCAACTACTGCCCATGCTCCCAGAGCCATACCCATAAAGTCACGACGACCTGTTTCTTCTTGTGCCATACTTAATTCCTTTCTTTCAGTTTATAATCATAAACTATAGTATAATCCTCCTAAGATTAGATAAGCCTAATTATATAGAGTAAAACTAGAAAAGTTAATCAAGTGTTACCATAAGTAATTTATATATTATCTCTTATATTTTTATTATCAAATTTACTTAAATAATATTTGGTTATATCTTCACTATTCTTGATGTTCTTATTCAATATTTTTGAATTAAACCCATCTACAATAACTATTCCAACGCTCTCTAAAAGCTCTTTTGAGTATATTTGACGCTCTATATCAAGAAAAATCACCTTAGTACCACAAGCAGCAGCTTCAAGAGCAGTCTGAGCAGAAGCCGTTACAACACAACTACTTGACTTAATAATATCCTCATAATCCTCAGGCTCATGCAGAGCAGAAAAAAGTTTACTTAAATCATCCTCATACTTCACAAAAAAGTAGTTTCCTAAGATAAGTTCCATATCAAAAGAGTCAAAGAAAGCACTATTATTAAGAATAATCTTATCATAATCAGCATCACCCAAAAAGAAAACTATCTTCTCATTTTTCATATTATTTTCATTACTATCTTCAAAATAACCAGCATCAACTACATAACTATCTCTATCCAAAACAATCTCACTCACCATAGCACTATCATCAGCACTATTAGCAAATCTAAAAACACTCTTAAATTCACTACAATACTTCACCATCCGACCATGGTCATCTTCATCTGAATCAATAATAATACTATCTCCAATAGAAGCAATAGCATCAATATCTTGAATAGTTTCAATAGTAATATACTCACTAAGTCCCATTTCACGACAAGCCAAACCAGCTCTAAAATCATTAACAAGCAATATCCCATCAATACCATCTCTTTTGAGAGATTTAAGTAAAGCACTACCTCGTCTAACTCTATCAAGTCCTATTTTATGCCCTGAATGTGCATAGTAATATAGCATTTATTTTCCTTTGTTTTAATTTTGAAAAACTCTTTTCTATCTTTACCTTTTTTATTTTGATTGTAAAATTAACAAAATTTTTATCCCAATTTATTTGGATTATACCATTATACAAATTCAACCTACCCAAACTACCTCTGATATAATAATATGAACCATAATTGTATTTTATAATCAAATTTAGTTGAGACAAAACCCAATTACTTCCATATCTTTCAGAGAATTTTGCTAAAATACTGTTTCTATCAATTGAGTGCAAATTAAGGATTTATAAATGGATATAGCTACACTGTTTAAGACTATGATGAAAGGTGTGATTATCTCTCGTAACTCTAAGAAATATGGGGATATGGCTCTTTTTTTGCTCAATGATGATAATTATATAAAATATGAAGCGATACTTCAAGAGTTGGGTTATGAACTCAATGGAAACAGTGGTTATTTTTATATATCCAAAACAGAGGCTCTCTCTTCTGATGAACTTGATAGGTTTGTGAGTTCTCATAAAGAGGCTTTTATGCTTATTGCGATACTCAAACAGCTTATGCCTTATGCTCGTAGTAATGGGTTGATTAAATATACAGAATTTATATATGAATTTGAGCAGAAAAAAGATGATTTGATACTTGAAAAATGGGAATATATATTTAAGGGTGAAGACCTAAAATCTAGTAGTGAGAAATTTTTTGAGAGACTCCAAAAAGAGTTTATTATAGAGAAAGTAGAAAAAGAAGATGATGATAGTTATAGAGTGCTAAATGCTATAGATTATTATCTCTCATTTTTAGAAAGTGTGGTGTAGAGTTATCATTATTGATTTTATTAAACAAATTTTAATGCTTTAAATTGTAAGATTTAAAAACTATATAAAGGAATTATTATGATAGCACTTAATCAAAACTATTTTGATATAAACTACTTTACATCATCTAACCAAAATATCTCTTTTTTTGATGATATTATTCATTATTTTAATATGCTAAAAAAATTCTATAGTTTATATAAGTTTTTGCAAAGTTCTATCTCTAATATAGATAATTTTTTACTTTTATTGGGTGCAGATAGTCTTGATAAGATAGATGAGGTTTTAATAAGATTAGAAGAATTTAGTGATTTGAGTAATGAGATAATAACAAAAGATAAATCCCTTCACAAATGGTATAACTATCCTATACGATTTATGCTCAATAGAGTAGAGACCTCTAATATGTCACTACAAGGTATGTTGGGTTCTCAACAAGCACTTATAATGCACAAAAACAAAAATGCAAATAGATAAAACTCCTAAGCTTACTAAAAATGAGATAGATGAGGTTGAAAATATTTTTAAGACAAACCCATACAATCCATCTTTACATTTCAAGCTAATAGTTTGTAAAAAAGATAAGAGTAGATACTCTATAAGAGTTCCAAATAGTCAATATCGGATTTTAATAACTCTCTTAGATGATATAGCTTATTTAGTTGTTTTGGTCAATCATAGTGATTATGATAAAAATAATAAAGATTGTTAGTAGTTTATCTATAAAAAGATATAATAGTATTCAAAAATATGGATTCAAAGAGATAAACTATCTTTTGAAATCTCCTACCAATAAAACTTACCTACTCAACTCTCTAAAAGAGCTAAGAGGATAGTAATAGAATAGAAAATAAGCTTTTAGAATAAGATTAATTTGTAGTGAACAATCTTGGTAAGATTATCACTAGAGAGTAAACTTCTTAATGAAAAAATAGAAATAAATTATTATACGAGAGAGAAAATATGAACAATAACATTAGAAAGTATGGTACAGTATGTTAAAACAGATGATACTCATTAACTCTGCTGAGTTTGATTATGCACAGATAGATTTGGAAAAAGACCTCTTTTTTGCAGGAGATAATGGTACAGGGAAGACGAGTAGTATAATTGCTCTTTTTTATCTCTTTAGTGGCGATAATAATAGCCGAAAATTGGGAATTAGTAGCGATAAAAAGAGCTTCAAAGAGTATTATTTCCCTGAGAATAAAAACTCCTATATTATCTATGTCTTTGATGACTTTTTTATATTTATGTACAAAAATAGTGGTGAGGTGTTTAAGTTCTTCTCCAAGCAGGTTTTTGATATAAATTCAATAGTTTTTGATGATGGAAAGTTGCGAGAGTTTAAAGATATTCAAGAGTATATCAAAGAGCCTGAGATGACATATTTGAGTAAAGCAAAAGATGATTATCGCTCTATTATTTATGGTCAAAATTCCAAATATATAGATTTTAAGCTCACAGCTATCAAACATTATGATATTTTTATAGAATTATTTAATCAGACTTTTAATGTGGATAAATCTATCGTAGATGCTACAAGTATCAAGAGGGCTATTCAAAAATCGCTTAACCATAGTGACGCTGTGATTGAGTTTTCGTACCAAAAATATATGGAGCAGATAAAGAAATTTCAAGATACTTATATATTTTTTAGTCGCTTTGAGAAAGAGAGTGAGAAGATAGATAGTGCTTTTATGCTCAAAGAGAGAGCGATAGAGAATGAGAAAAATATCTTATCATTAGAGGCATCGATACGATATAGAGATAGTATAGAACAGGGACTATTACAACAGAGTCAAACCAATAAAGCTCTCCTAGAACAGACGGAGCAGAATTTTGAACAAGAGGAGCAACGGCTATATAATCTACTTCACCGTTGCGAGGGTATATCTGTACGCAAAAGAGCTAAACTCACAACTGATATAAAAAAGATAGAGAAACTCCAAGCTAAATACTCTCCAAAAGAGCTAAATAGACAACATTCACTTCTACATAAAGAGCCACAACTTCACCGTGAAAATAGAGAATCACAAGAGCAACTAACTCTGCTTAAAGCTGATGTAAGTAGCGTTGTAGAGAGTGTGGAACGAGAGATAAATGCTCTAAAATACAAGAGAGATACTGAACTTAATAACGAATCAAGAGCCAAAAAAACACAACTTCAACAAACATATCAAGAAGATATGGATAGAGAAAAAGAGAAGCTAAGACAAGCAAAAGAGAGCTTTGAGCATAATATAGAGACTCAAAAACAGTCAATTCAACACCACATAGAAGAGAACCAAAAAGCCAAAGATAACGAGAACTTCAAGGTGAGTAAAATACATCAAGAGTATCTTCAAAAACTCAATAGCTTCAAAGATGAGAGAGATAAAAATAGAAGAGAGTTTATCCAACAAAAAGAGGCTATTTTTGATGAGCAAAGAGAGAAAAAGAGAGCTATTAAACTCCTAGATGAGAAAAAAGAAGATACAAAAGACAAATATAATAGAGACAAAAAACATATAGCTGAACTTCTAATAGAAGAGAGAACATATCTCAATAGTGAACTCCAAAAGCAAAGAGCGATACTCTTCACTCCACAAGGCTCATTTAAAGAGTTTTTGCAACAAAGTGGCGTATCGTGGGAGAATGAACTATATCCTTTTATGGATAGTAGTTTGCTCACAATCCCATCATCTAAACTTAATCCTAAAATCAATAATGAACACAATCTATTGGGTATAGATATGGATATGAAGAGCCTTAAACGAATCCCAACACAAGAAGAGGCAGAAGATAGTATTCATAAACTTCTTTCAGACAAAAAAGAGTATTTTAGACTCTATAGAGAGAAAAAAAATACAATTAAAAGAGTCTATCAAGATGATTTACGACAGATAGAGGAGGAGTATTCTCTATTGGAGTATGCTATCAAAAAAGCTCAAAGCGATATAGTATCTTTTGATGAGAAGATACGAGATATACGAGTAGTTCAAATCCCCAAAAAAGAGCAAGAGCTTAAAAAACAGGAAGAAGAGGAGCTTATCGCATCTAAAAAGAGTATCACTGAGATTGAAGAGCAGATTAAATCTCTCCGTACAGATATTAGTAATCTACAAAGAAGCCAAAATGAGTTTTATAAGAGTCAAAAAAGTGAGATACAACTCTATGCAAATACTACTTTAAATAAACTACAAAAAGAGACCTCTCTTATTTCAAATTGGCTCAAAGATGAAGCTGAGAGTATCAATAAAAATATAAAAGCCAAAGAGACATCAAAAGAGTTAGTGACTAAAGATGAAAAAATCGTATCCTTAGAGAAGCGACTCAGAGAGATTAGTCCACTATTAGCAGAGATTGAGAGAGCCAAAAAATATATAGAAGAGTATGAGATAGATATGGAGTTTATAGAGACTCTTGAAGCCAAAAAGAGCCGTCTCAATATCCTCAATCAGAGTAAAATACGATATAAAACTGATATAAACTATAAACAAAAAGAGCAGGAGGAGAAGAAAGCCAAGAACAAACTCCAAATGATAGAGAGAGAGAAAGAGATTTTTACTCTCCAAGATGGGATACAAAATAGCCAAAAGCTCAATATTTCCAAAGGTACGCAGACTAAAGAGACTCAGACACATCTAGTAGAACTTATCAAACTCTATCAAAGTGCTAAACGAGAGTATAGAGAGGATATTGTAACTCTTAGAGAGACTCTAAGTAAGCTTAATGAGTTTAAAACCAATCCATTTATGCCTATCTCATTTTCGCTCTCTACATTTAATAGTATGGAGCAGTTTAGCCAAGATATTGATACTATAGAGAAGATAGATGAGCTTAAAGCCTTTAAAGATAAGAAGTTTGAGCCACTTAAACGAACAAGTAATGAAGAGTATAAAAACTTTATCAAAAATGAGATACCACTTAAACTAGAAACACTCTCTCACGCAGAAGATAAGTTTCAAGAGCAGGTAAAACAGATAAATAAAAACCTCTCCACGATAGATTTTACTATCATAAAAGATATAAAAATAGCCACAGAGATAGGAAACAAAAGAAGTATAATGAAGCTTTTGGGTGAGATAAAAGATTTGATTAATAGCTTTGATTTTAATGATACAAGAGCCAATCTGTTTTTTAATAGAACGCAAACCAATCAAGATTTACAAAAAATAGCACTATTATTAAAAGAGATAAAAGATACTCTCAATGGAGGAGCTATTACACTACTTGATACGATAGATTTAGCACTAGAATTTACTGAAAATGGCAAAAGAAAAACAGCTGTAACACAGATAAAAAATGAAAGCTCCACAGGTGGAACAATCTTACTTAAAATGGCAATAGCAGTCTCAATATTGGGACTCTACACCAATGAAAAAGATAGTACATTTTTTCTAATACTAGATGAGGTATCAAGGCTACACAGCCACAATCAAGATGTATTAAGAGAGTTTGCAAATAGCCGAGGATTTAAGATAGTATTTGTAACACCTGAGCCAATATACGCCAAACCTGATGAGATAAGATACTATAAATTTCAAAGAAGAGAAGACCACCGTTTTGAGGTTATTTCACTTAATCATACGATGGAATAGCCAAAAATAGATAAACATTACGATAAAATTGTTCCAAAGATTAAGTTTTAAGATTTTTCAAAACTCCAATCTTCAATCCACTAACCCAAGCAAAGTGGAAGTTAAACCCTCCTCTATCTCCATCTACATCTAATACCTCTCCTGCAAAATAGAGGTTTGGTACTATTTTAGACTCCATTGTGAGAGGGTTTACCTCAAAGGTATTGACTCCTCCTGTAGATACTTCTGCACCAGCCCATCCTTTTGTATCGTTGATAGTTATTTTTAGATTTTTGATAGCATAGACTAGTTTCATTACCTCTTTTTTATTGAGTTGGTTCTCTACTTCTACTTTAGATTTTGATTGTTTAATTATTATATTAGTAAGTTTTTGGTTCATTACTCCATGAAGCCATAGATTTATTGGTTTTTCACTTGTGGGGTTGATACGATTTAAGAGAAGTCTGATAAGTCTCTCTCTATCTATATTTGGCATTAAATCTATAAATAGTTCACAATACTCATGTTGGGATAGTCGAATGCTCACCTCTCTACTAATATCTAATATCGCCAAACCACTTACACCGTAATCTGTAAATAGTACATCTCCACTTCGCTCACCTATGAAGTCTCTATTTGCATATAGTTTGACCTTGCTAAATACTTTAACTCCTGATATAGATTTTATCCACTTCTCATCAGAGCACAACTGTACAAGTGAGGGGTGTCGCTCTACTATTGTGTGTCCCATATCTTTAGCAAATTTATAGCCCAAATCATTGCCTCCGAGTTTGGGATATGCTTTTGAACCTGAAGCGATAAGTAGCTGTCTTGCACTAAAATTCCCATGTGTCGTCTCGACTAGGAAATTACCATCTTTAGATATACTTGTCACTTGTGCTTTATAGATTATCTCTACTCCAAGGCTCTGTGCTTCATACTCTAGTAATGCGATAACGCTAGAGGCTTGATGAGAGAGAGGAAACATTTTACCATCTTTACCCTCTGTGAGTTCTAGTCCGATAGATGAGAAAAATTTCTCTACCTCATCAAATCCATAACCATCTAAGAAATCTATAATAAATTGAGGATTATTACTATAGAAATGGGTTGGAGATATATTTTTATTAGATATATTACACATACCATTTCCAGAGATTGAAATTTTGCGTCCAATTTTACTATTTTGCTCTAGTATCGTGACTTTTTTTCCTGTTCTTGCTGCTGATATAGAAGCGATAAGTCCTGCCGCTCCTCCTCCTATTATTAACATTATTTAAGTATATTCTCTATTTTGACGATGATATCTTCTAGCTCTAAATCTTTCATAGCATCATCTTCTATTCGTTTCTCCAACTCTTTGGTCTTATCCTCTAGGGCTTGACTCATAGTTAGTATATTGGTTGTTAATGCTTCATTTTTCTCTTTGAGTATCTGATACTGTTCTAGTATATTTGATACTTTATTATGTAGATTTTCCGTTATTGTCTGATTTTCCATTATCTCTTCCTTTTAAGTTTTATAAGTGTAATTTTAGCATAACTTTAAGCCACTTGCGATGAGTCATAGAAAACAAACAACTAAATTTTGATATAATCTCATACTTTTTTACAAGGATTTTTAGATGTGTGCTGAAAAGATACAACGATTGATACAAGCTAGTATATTAGGGTTTGTTCTAGGATTAGCTGGGTCAGGTATGATACAACTAGCTTTTTTACTACAGTTTTCGATGATGCTTATGCTTGTGATTGCAGGGCTTACAGGTTTTTGTCCAGGATTAATAATCCTACGAAAGATTTTTCCATCTTGTCAAGACTCTCAAAACTCAAAGGATAACTAATGTCAGATATATCATATAAAGATGCTGGTGTAGATATAGATGCAGGTAATGCATTTGTAGAGGCTATCAAAAAAGATGTCAAATCTACATTTGATTCTAATGTAATAGGTGGTATCGGCTCATTTGCAGGAGCTTATGCACTACCTACTGGCTATAAAGAGCCTGTAATCTTGTCTGCTACAGATGGAGTAGGTACAAAGCTTCGTATAGCCATAGATAGTGGGAGACTTGATACTGTAGGTATAGATTTGGTAGCTATGTGTGTCAATGATTTGATATGTAACAACGGAACACCTATGTTTTTCTTAGACTACTACGCTACAGGTAAACTTCTTCCAGAAAATGCCTCTGCTGTAGTATCAGGAATTGCTGAGGGTTGTAGAAGAGCTGAGTGTTCATTGGTAGGTGGTGAGACTGCTGAGATGCCAGGAATGTATAGTGAAGATGATTTTGATTTGGCAGGATTTGCTGTAGGTATAGCAGAGAGAAGCGAAATGAATATGGTAGCCAATGTCAAAGCAGGTCAAGTGCTAATAGCTATGCCAAGCTCTGGTATCCACTCCAACGGTTATTCACTTGTGCGAAAGATATTTTTTGATAAATTAGGTATGAGTTTTGATACAGAGTTTGAGGGCAGACCACTTATAGATACACTACTTGAACCCACACGAATATATATCAAAGATTATAAACTTAATAAAGAGTTTGTAAAAGCACTAGCTCATATCACAGGTGGTGGTATAGTAGAAAATCTCCCTAGAGTATTGCCAGAGGGGATTAAAGCTATTGTCAAAAAAGATGATATAAGAGTATTGCCTATATTTGAGTTTATGAGTCAATATGTAGATAATGAAGAGATGTATAGAGCATTTAATATGGGTGTAGGTATGGTGTGGGTAGTAGAGAGCGAAAATGTAGAGAGCGTACTTGCAAATACAGATGGATATATTATAGGTCACTTAGAAAATGGAAAAAAGGGTGTAGAGTTTATCTAATATGAACCCTATTATTAAAAAACTCAAAAATGAGCTAAGCAGGGCTGTAGTAGGACAAGAGGTGATGATAGATGGTCTCATTATGGGGCTAATCTGTGATGGACATATCCTCATAGAGGGCGTACCAGGATTAGCCAAGACCACGACTATAAATGCTCTATCAAAAGCGATAGGATTAGAGTCTAAACGGATACAGTTTACTCCTGATTTACTCCCATCTGATATTATCGGAGCAGAGATATATAATCCTCAAAATCATACATTTAGTATCAAAAAAGGTCCTCTATTTACACATCTGTTACTAGCAGATGAGATAAATAGAGCCCCTGCAAAAGTACAATCAGCCCTACTTGAAGTGATGCAAGAGAGACAAGTTACTATTGGTGATGAGACATTTCCTATAAGCTCACCATTTTTGGTTATGGCTACTCAAAATCCTATAGAACAAGAGGGAGTATATCCACTCCCTGAGGCTCAATTAGATAGATTTATGATGAAGATAATCGTATCTCACAATAGCCAAGCAGATGAGCTAGAGATAATGCGAAAATCTGCTACAAAGAGCTTCGAGAGTATTAGAGCCGTCATATCTATAGAGGAGATAGAGACTCTGCAAAAAGAGCTAATAGATATACATGTAGATAAAGAGATAGAGATATATATGGTAAAGCTAATATCAGCCACTAGAGAGCCTACTGATAACATTATGTTCGGAGCTAGTCCTAGAGCCTCCATAGATTTATACAGAGCCTCATCTGCAAGGGCATTACTCAATAACAAAAAATTTGTATCTCCTGATGATATAGCATCTGTACTTCATAGTGTATTGCGTCACCGTATTGTATTATCATACCAAGCACGAGCCAAAGGTGTTACTACTGATGAGATTATAACACAGATATTAGAAAGTGTTCCTATACCGTAAATACCCATATTTGGGTATAATTAAGCTCTAATTAACTACAATACATTTAAGAGTGTAAGTTGATTTTGCTATCAGTGCTTGTTTACTTGTTTACCCATGGAGGTTTAAATTTAGGTCGTCTCATTCCCATTTAATCTACTTGATAAAAAGTTAATATTAAACTTTTATTATAATTTTTGATAAAAAAACATAATCTATCTATTTGAGAATATTCCCATTCCCCTACTTCCCTCTCTGTCTCATCTTGATATCTACATGTACAATTCCAAAGATGCAGAAGCGTAATTCTTTACTCGTAACGAAACTCCAGCTATGGAACGTCTAGCCCTATCTTATGTCCTGAATGTGCGTAGTAATATAGCTTTTTTTTCCTTTTTTGTTTTTTGTTTATTTAAATCTATTTATTTTTAAGATTATTTACCACGATTTAATCTTCTACTAGATAATCTTTTCCAAATTTTATCAGCTAAATCTATATCTTTTTGAGATAATCCAAAATTTTCTTTCAAAATTTTCTTATTTGTAACTTCTAATATTTCAGAAATATTTTTTTTCTCTCTAATCATTTTATCAATTATGGGAAGTAATTTACTATTATTTTCATGATAAGGTAATAGTATATCTTCCACTTCACTAGGCATAAGTTCTAATACGCCACCACCATGACTTCTTCCACAGATTTCTGAAAATGCTAAAGAAATTGAATTGTAATAACTTGCTGTAAGTGCTTTTAAATCAGTATTTTCTTTAGAAGTAACTCTGTGCATCGTATCGGTTGTATAAGCTTTGGCTTCATTAATAATTAACTTAGGATATAGGTTGTTTCGTCTAATAAATAGAGCTTCTGATATTCTTATTGATGGTATGATTTGCCATTCATCTCTAATTCTACACTTATACCCTTTATGAATGTTTTCACTCTCTCCTACTTCAATATACTCCTCAGCTTTTGATGTCTTATCTAATTTTGACTTTTTAGGAAATATGAGTAGATGTGTTCTTGCTTCATCTTCTTTATTTTTATTCCAATCATTAACTGTAAAAATAGCACTAGGTACTTGCACACTTCTACCAACCAAAGGTTTAGCATACTCTTCTAATGAATACTCCTTCACAGTAGATAAGGGAACGGTAAAAAATGGATTAGCACCAGTTGTTATACCCACTTCTACTTTTGCATAAATACCTAATTTTTGTATTATTTTCTCTTCTTGAAGTCTTTCTAAAAAATCAATTTCATCTTGTTCTAAAAAATAAAATGTCCATTTATTAGATTTAAAATCTATCTTCTTTTGAGGACTTTTTAATTTGGATATATCTAAAGTTTTAAGTGCATCAGCATCTCTTAATTCTAAATGTTCAATGAGATGAGAAGTTGTTTTATTTTTTTCACAAAGCAATAAAACGACTTCTTGTTGAATATTTGGGAATACTAACTTTTCAAATGAAACGATATTAACCTTATTATAAAAATGTGCCAAAAACTCTCTTAATGGCTTGGCATAACCCACTTGTAGTATTTCAGCAGGAAGAACAAAGCCTATCTTACCAACCTCATTTAATAGCAAAGATGAGCCAACAACAAAAGAAACCCAAGCATTTGTTAGCTTTGAATATTTTAAGTTTGCTTTTTCAAATATATTTGAAGCATATTTTTGTTGTGCCTTATCAAAATATTGGTATCTAATATAAGGAGGATTACCAATAATTAAATCAAATTTTTGATTTGTATTGATACAAAACTTATGAAAATCTGTATTAATTATCTTAGACTTTTCTAAGTTTATTTTCTTAGATTTATTCGCTTCAATTTCATCAAACTCTATAGCAGTGAAAGAATTATATTTATATTTTCCTTTTTGAATCTCTTCTAAAAATACACCATCTCCACAACTAGGTTCAAGAATATTCAAATCTTCGCTACCATTAAAAGCCCATTTTAAAATAAATGAAGCAATTGGAGCAGGAGTATAAAATCCTCCTCTTAACTTTTCTTCCGATGCTTCTTTAATCAATTGCATAAATATCCGATATAAGTGGAATTAAATTATCATTTTCTAAATTATAGAGTGATTTTAACAACGCGTCTAATTCTTCTTTTTTTGTCTTAAATTGTCTTTCTAGTGGTGTTTTCTTTCTTTTATTACCTATATTTTTATCAATTTTAGTTTGAATATCAATAAGCTCTTTTTGAATAAGTGCAATATTATCATGTAATGATTTATCTTCTCCATTTTCAAAGTCTATCACTCTTATAGGTAATTTTTTAAGAACTTTCGTACCTCTAGCAATATATCCACCTCTAAATACTTCTCCTCTTAAACTTATTATCCATTCAAGATATTTAGAATTAAGTATGGCTTGGATGTAATATATTGAATATTTAGAATTTTCAGAA
>JASFZJ010000052.1:0-18869 GCA_045267865.1 Sulfurovum sp.
CAAGATGCACGATATTGTTATTGGACTATTGATTAATGTCTTGGATTTTGGACTTTTATTATAAGTATAAATTATATCAACGGAATGGGTGCATTACCGTATATCTCTATGGATATGAGAATCAGGCTCATCAAGAAGTATAATATTCAAATCTTTTCTATTTTCATAAAGTGATAATAAAATCTCTATTATTTGTAAAGTCCCACTACCCACAAGAGATAAATTTTTGGCTATATCTTTGGAGTGCAAAGTAATATCATAGTTTATACAAATATCATCTTTTATATTTGATTTGGTATCAAATGTTATATCATCTTTTTTGTCCGATAATATATGAGAGAGAGTAGATACAAATTTATAATAATCATCTTCATCTAAGCGACTAAGCCTATTTCGCAATACACTCACCGAATTTCTCTGTTGTAATTTATATTTTATCTGTGGTTGTGTACGAAACTCCTCTATGGGATTTATATTTGCTATAGGAGATGAAAATATCGTACTGATTGGATTTGGAAATTTATCAAAAAATCTATTGAAAAGTTGATAGTCAAAGCTTTTATAATTAGAGAGATAGATTTTATAGTTTGAACCTCTAGAATTTTCAATGATAAAACCAATATCTATACTATCGCTATTGCTAACCACTCTCATAGTTAATTCTATCTTGTTTTTTATGTCCAAATTATAAAAAATATCTTTGTAAGAGGTGGTTCTTATGCTTCGGATATGACGGTAATCAAAATATGTCTTATGGTAATTAGAAGAGTAGCCTAGTCTATATTCTCCTTTTTTACTCCTATTAATAAGCTTATCAAAACACTCACTCCACAAAGAGATAGCTTCTAGTATTGTAGTCTTGCCACTATTATTGACTCCTGTAAATAGGTTCAATTGAGTATTAAACTCTATCTCTATATCTCCAAAACTCTTGAAGTTTTTTATATGAAAGCTTTTTATATACATCTAATTTCTCCAATCAAACTAAACTAGCCTTTATAAATATCAATTATCTAGGTATCCCTGCCATTCCACCACCTTGCATCTGACCCATCATATCTTGCATCTGCTTCATTCCACCCTTTGTGGACATCTTCTTAGCCATCTTTGAAGCGTTCTTAAACTGCTTTAATACACGATTTACATTCATTGGGTCTAGTCCAGCACCCACTGCCAATCTTCTCTTTCGCATATTATTAAGTAAATCAGGATTTTCTCTCTCTTTTGGAGTCATAGACGATACCATTGCTTTAATCTGTTTAATCTCTGATGAGTTATCCAAATCCATATCACCTAGTTGCTTCGCCATATTGCCCATACCAGGTATCATACTCATAATAGATTTCATACTACCTAGCTTTTTCATCTGCTCCATCTGTGATAGAAAATCATTGAAATTGAATTGTCCCTTTTTGATTTTTTGAGTAAATCGCTTCGCCTCTTTTGGGTCGATAGCCGCAGCAGCCTTTTCAGCCAAAGATTCTATATCTCCTGCACCCATTAGCCTACTCACTATCCTATCTGCGATAAATTGCTCCAAATCAGGCATCTTCTCACCAGCACCGATAAATCTTAACGGTACACCAACTTGTTGAGAAAGCCCTATAGCCACACCACCACGGCTATCACCATCAAATTTAGATAAGATAACACCAGTAATACCAATCTTCTCTTTAAATGTCTGAGCCGTTCGCACAGCATCTTGACCAGTCATAGCATCAGCCACATAAAATAGCTCATCAGGATTGGCTACTTTTTTAATTTGTGCCAATTCGTCCATAAGCTCATCATCAATAGCCAATCGCCCTGCTGTATCAATTATCACCACATCATAAAGCTCTTTTTGGGCTTTTGCAATTCCAAGCTTAACTATTTGGGTAGGTTTTGCACTCTCATCAGCGACTAAATCAACTTCTATCCCTGCACAAATCTGACGAAGTTGCTCCACGGCTGCTAGTCTTTGAAGGTCGGCTGCAACGATAAGCACTTTCTTTTTCTTCTGCTCTTTTAGGAAATATGCCAATTTACCTGTAGTCGTAGTCTTACCAGACCCTTGCAGACCTATCATAAGAACCACAGTAGGAGGCTTAGAGGCAAAAATAAATCCTTTGGACGCTCCCTCTATAGTAAGAGTATCAGTAAGTTTTTCTTGAAGGGCTTTAAGGAAATTATCTTTTCCCACACCATTTTTGCGAGTCTCAATCTCAACATAAGAGATAAGCTCTTTAACTACTTTATGGTGTACATCTGCTTTAAGCAGTGACTTTTTGAGTTCAGTGGTGGCTTTTTTGAGTGCCTTATCATCATCATGAAATCGTATCTTACCAATGGCATTTTTAAAACTATCTGTTAATGTATCAAACATATTCAACCCTCTATTATTATATAATTAGTGTGATTTTATCTTATTTGGGCTTAAAGGCTTTATCAATTAGGCTTATACCAAGCTCATAGGTCTAAAAGAAAATAGCTGTAATTAACTCAATTTTATAAATTTACCCTACCCAAACCACATCTCTTCCCACATCTGATATGATAATATAAACCATATTGTGCTTGTGTGGCTACTATCTCCTGCGAAAAACTCTTTTTTGATTTGTGCTACTTTTTGTGGTTCAAATATCTCTTTGTCTAACTTATATATGTCCAAATATTTATCTACCAATGGCTTTAGTTCACCTTTGAGCCATGACTCTAGTGGTACTTGAAACCCTGCTTTGGGTCTATCTAATAAATGCTTTGGAATATGTTTATATAATATCTTCCTTGCTAGATATTTGCCTTGGTTATTTTTATATTTTATCTCTTTTGGGACTCTTGCCATAAACTCTGCGATGCGATGGTCTAGTAGTGGCTCTCTGCCCTCTAGCCCTACGCTCATCGTGGCTCTATCTACTTTGGTGAGGATATCATCTACCATAAAGCTCTTATAATCTGCCCTCATCATATTGTCTATGGCACTTAGGTTTTTATCCATTTGGAAGTTTATATAATAGCTCTCTTGATTTGCTATCTTGATAAATTCTCTTACCCTCTCTGCCTCCACATACGATGAGGCATTTATAAATGCCTCTTCAAGATTAGCACTTTTTACGGCTCTTTTAAATTTAAGATACTTATCTTCTATATTTGTCTGTTTGAGGCTTTTGGGGAGCTTGGAGTTTATTTTGGCTATAGTTTGAGGACTCATTATATCTAGTCCACTCCCTAATATTCTTTTTAAAAATGGTCTTGATAGTATCGGAGCAAACTTATCTAAAAAGAAGTATTTGCTATAGCCACAAAAGACCTCATCACCACCATCTGCTGAGAGTATTACTTTGAGATTTACTTGTGCTTTTTGTGATACCAATATCGTGGGAAGTGCCGAGCTATCACCAAAAGGCTCATTATAATAAAAAGGCAAACTCTCTACAAGATTTAACATATCTTTGGGCGAGAGATAATACTCATTATGCTCTGTTCCTAGATGTTTGGCTATCTCTTTGGCATATTTGGCTTCATCATATCTGCTATCTTCAAACCCTATCGTATAGGTGTGTAGTTTCCTATCACTATTTTGAGACAAAAGAGCCGTGACCAAAGATGAGTCATATCCACCACTCAAAAAGACTCCAACAGGCACATCTGACACCATTCTTAACTCTACAGCATCTATAAGAAGATTCTCTAGCTCATTTTTTATTTCCTCTTCACTTTGAGTAAATTTCTCTTTAGAGTACGCCTCATCTATACACCAATATTTCTCTATAATATAAGAAGAGTTTGTTATATCATATTCCAGATAACTCCCAGTAGGAAGCTTGTAAGTATTTTCAAATATAGTATGAGGAGAGGGGATATATCCAAACTGAAAATAGTAAGGTAACACGCTTATATTTTTCTCTTTTTTGTATCCATTATAACCGTGAAAAGCTTTGAGTTCAGAGGCAAACATAAAATCATCACTACCGACATAATAATATAGAGGCTTCACTCCTGCTCTATCTCGAATAAGGAACATCTTTTGCTTGATTTTATCTAAAATAGAGATAGCAAACATACCGATAAACTTATCCAAACACTCTATCCCCCAAGCCTTATAAGCGTATATTATCACCTCTGTATCACTATGAGAGGTAAAGGAGTATCCTAATGCCTCTAATTCCACACGGATAGACTTGAAGTTATAAACCTCTCCATTAAATACAATAACTATCTCACCACAATCTGAGATAAAAGGCTGATGCCCTAGAGATGAAAGGTCTTGAATAGATAATCGATTATGTCCTAGATGAACATAAGTATCTTTTATTTTTTCTATCCAAACACCTCTATCATCTTCTCCTCTATGAGATTGAATTTTGGACATAGAGTGGAAGTTTTTTTCTTTTTTTTGTGAGGTGAGGAGTCCTAAGATTGCACACATAATATTATTTAGGTGCTAAAACCCATAGCTCAACTTTTTCAGTATCTCTAGCATCTCTTCTTTTTGTTCGTCTTGATGATGCTCTTACATCTCTTCTTAGATGTGCTTCTTTTCTAAATCGGTTGTTTGTTCGTAGCTCTTGGATAATTGGATGAATAGTGTTCTCATCTACAATTTCTGCTAGATTTGAGAATATCAAGACTATCTTACCATCAGGTGCAAGGTGCTTTTGTGCTTGTTCAAAAAATCGTGGAAATAGCTCTTCTTCATAATACATAGCCTTATCAATTCCCTCTTCTAGCTTATGTTTAGCAGGTAGCCACGGAGGATTAAAGACAATTAAATCAGCTTTAATATCACAGTTGTCAAATAAATCACCGTGATTAAGAGTTATATTCTCTTCATATCCAAATCTTTTACTCTCTTCTGCTACACCGATAATTGCATTTTTATTGGTATCAGTTGCAAAGATATTTTTAAACCCATTTTGGATAAGTTGGAAAGATAAAATACCACTTCCTACGCCTATCTCTATAGCATTCTCTTTTGAGCCTTCATATTTTTTGAGCCACTTATCAAATAGTTTGAGATGGTCAAATCGTGTTGGAAAATATGTACCATAATAAGGTTTAAGAGTTAAATTTAGAGTCTTAATCTCCATTCCCTTCTCGTACCACTGCCACGAGCTGTTCATTCCTTGTACTTCTGGAAACGCTACATAAAACTCTGAAACATCAGGGTATAATATCTCCAACCAACCAATATCAGGCGATTTTTTAACAATAAGTTTATTATCTTTTACTTTGAGAAGTAGTCTATGAGAAGCTTTTCTAAATGCAGAACGATAATCTCGCTGACCTTGAAAACTCTTGTCTTGATGTTTGAGTGAGAGGTTTCTCTTAAGTTCGTTTAAAACTTGTAAACCATTGCTATAAAACTCTTCAACAAGAACGAATTCTCCTGCTATCATTTTGATAACAGTCTCTTTTGTATCCATTTTACGATAGAAGCTTATAGCCTCAATTTCTGTAGTGATAATCTCTGGTCTATCTGCTTGGATAGAGTCTAAATCTTTATTCATATAATTTTGCCTTTTATCTTATAAGAGAGTTTAATCTATAAAGGCTTTATTTTTGTTTGGTTTCTAGAATATTGATGATTTATACTAGATAATTTCATTAATACTTAAACAGGGTCACTCTAAAGATAGCTCCTCCTCCATTATATTCTCAAAAAAGGAAAACCTAAAGCAGAAAGATGATAAAACTTTAGAGATATTTTAGTTGCTTCTAAAGTGATTATAAATCAAAATAAAATAGGTACTAATCTTTAAATTAGTATCTTATCAAATAATTTAAAAGGCTATTCAATGCTCACAATTAAAGCTACTCTTCCCACAAAAAACTTACCAATTAGACGAGTTTTAGCTAAACTCTTCCAATCATATATTTACCATACTCTTGATAACAAAGAACACGATGGCTACAAACACACCAACGGCAAAGTTTTTAAGGCGATGAATTTTAAGATAAGCTATATAGATAATAAAATTCATATTAAATATGTAGCCATAGATAAAGAAAATGAAAAAACTTTAGCCACAAAAATACTCTTAGATGGTCTTAATTTAGGTGAAATTTATATATCCCAAACAGAAGTCTCATTACAAAATCGCCATGAAGATAACAATACTAATATTAAAGCAGGAGGATTTATATCATGTGCTATCAAAGATGGAACATCTAAAGATAAAATCTACCTAGAACCCAAAACCCAAAAATTCCAAGAGATACTTTATAATAATACAATACAAAAATACGAAGCCCTCTTTTCTAAATCTTATAATGGAATTCTAACAATTAAACTAATAAATCAAAAACCCGATGGACGAATATTTCATTATAGTAAAGGTATTATTAAAGCATGGTATGGACTCTATAAGATAGAAGCAGATACAGATATGTTAAATATGATACTTGATAGTGGAATGGGTGCTAACTGTATGAAGGGGTTGGGATTTGTTGAGATTGTGAAGTAGCCTTACTATTTTCAAAGGTACAGTTTCAAATCCTAAAAGGAATCTATAGTAAGGAAATAATATAATATAATAATTTAGCTTAAATATAAGCTTCATGCTGTTTTTAAATCTATTTTCAAAAGTACATAACTTTTATTTAAGTATTTATTTGATATACTTCTTTACACTAAATAGTAAAGGTATATATTAGTATGAAAAAATTTGATGATTGGAACATAGAAAAAAAGAAAACTCACAAAGAGACAATTTATAGAGGCTTTAAGGAACGAGAGATTTTTTATGCAAAATTGGGATACAATATTGGATTTGAACAAAATGGTATAGGTGATAATTTTATTAGACCTATAGTAATTTTAAAAAAGTTTAATAGCAGTCTATTTTATGCCATCCCATTATCGACAACAGAAAAGCGTAATCAGTATTATTTTGAATTTGAGTTCAAGAAAGGTTTCAAAAGTGTGGCTATCCTCTCTCAAGTACGAAACTTAGATGCCAAAAGGCTTTTAAACAAAATAGGAATGATGGAAAAAGATGATTTTGAATTATTAAAAGAGAAAATAAGAAATTTTTTTGATTAATGTTACCCTTTATCTACACACTCAAAGAGTGCAAAAACTATCAAAATATTAGATAAAGGTGGTCCCGAAGGAATTTAGGTGATAATTTTCTTGTACATTTAAATTATAGCATAATAAAAATTAAAATATCAAGTAAGGAGTAAAAAATGGGTGATATAATCACAACATTTTCTAAAATAGGTTCACACTATTTAGAAGATGAAAAGAGAGTGAAGAATAAAGCATTTGAATATGATATAGTAAAAGTCTATCTTTTTGATATAGAAACCAAGAGGATAGAGCCATCTTTGAATATTAAAAAAGAGGATTTGATTATTACGCGTTTTGGAGTTGGTGCAAATAGTGGTAATCTGTTTCCTAATATCTTTTTTAAGAATAGAGATGTTAATACAAATTTTGATAAATTTATCAAAGCTATTTCAAAAGCTAATAAAAATTTGCTTTCATTCTTTACACAAGAAGAGATATTTGCAGATAAAAAATTACAATTTATTTATGGCATAGAAAATTATGACTTTAGAAATTTAATGAAATTTACATATTCTACAGAAGAGATAAAATTTACTTTATTAGATTATGCTTATCATTTTGCTACTTTTGGTAAAGAACCTAAAAGCTTTTTTGAAAGTGCTAGAGAAGAGATTCAAAATCTTCAAGAGCATAAAAAAGAGCAAGGTGAAAAGGGCAAAGTTACAACTTATTTTTCTTTGTCTTATGATGGTAAGCCAATCTCTAGCTATTTTAAAAATATTTACGACAAACATCTAAATACCCATAATGAAGCAACAATAAGTGGATATGATATTATCTCAAATGCTGAGGGTATTGGAGGAGATGCAAATTTAGCCTTTTGTTCTACTAATGAACTACCAACAAAATTAAAAGCTATTAAACTCAAACTTCTTCCTCTCTCTTTTGAGTCTGCTAAAAAAATCAAGATTGGTTTTGATGTGATGGATAAGATGCTTTCTCATAATTTTTATGGTTTAAAGATGGCGATTATACCAACACTTTTGAGTGATGAGGTAGAGTATAAAGATATATTACAAATTTTAGAAAAGTCTGCAAAAGATGAAATGTTTGAGATTAGAGAGAGTGAGACTTGTATAAATGAATATTTAGAAGATATTGCTTATGGAGAAAAAGGTTTACCTGTTTTAAATACCATTCTTTTTTATGCCAAAAATAATTCTGCTGTGGATGTTTTATTACAAATTGATGATGTTTTACCCTCTTATATTTCTCATATTTCAGATAAAATGGGTGAGTATAATATCAAAGCTTTTAGCAACAAAGATAAAAAAGATGCCGAAGGTACAATCTATATGCAAAACCTATTTTCTGATAGATTAGAGATTATGAGTATATTACTCTCTTCTAGTAAAATAGACAAAGATATTTTAATTCATAAATTTTCACAGCTTATCTATTGGGGAACAATGAATAAGGCTTATGCTCACCCTGTGGAATGGTCAAAATATTTTAATGGTTATTATGCAAATAGAAGTATAGAGACACTTAGTAGATATTTGTCTCTGTTTGTAGAGACAAAAAAGCTAAAAGAAAATTTTATATTACAAAAGGAGATAAATTTGGAAGAGA
Organism: Sulfurovum sp.; assembly: GCA_045267865.1. Taxonomy (GTDB): domain Bacteria; phylum Campylobacterota; class Campylobacteria; order Campylobacterales; family Sulfurovaceae; genus Sulfurovum. The sequence goes on from JASFZJ010000052.1 coordinate 8,627, forward strand.
TAAAAAAAAGTGATAGTCAAGAAGTTAAAAATCGTAAGAGAGAATCAAATATTAGTGAATCTTTTGAAAAAAGTATATTTGTACAACAAAATAAGGTTTTAGAAACAGCTTATTTATTAGGAATGTTTTCACAATCGCTGATTAATTGGCAAAAAGGAATTAATCAAACTAATGATAGTTCTTATGAAAAATGGTTAAATAATAGTGGGTCTATTACAAAAGATAACTTAGATAGAATTTGGCACAATTCAGATGGAGCTTTGCATAAAATAAAATCAACTGCTGGAAGAGGTAGTCATATTGTTAATTATGTAAGAGAAATGCTTTTAGAGTATATGCCAAGTATGATGATGCATAAAGGTATCGTAAAATCTTCAGAGGTATCACTTGCATTTGCTATGGGTGGAAGTGATTATACTAAATCAACTAAAGAGGAGAAATAAAATGTTAAAAAAAGAGATATTGTTTTTATGGGATGGCGAAAATTGGAATCCAAATGGGGATATGCTAAATAGCAATGCACCAAGAATTGATGAAGAGACAGGTGTGGCAGAAGCTACTGATGTAAGGATTAAAAGAACTATTAGAGATGAACTTATCAAAAAAGTAGGAAGTGATAAAGTTTTTATCAAGCCTTATAGAAGAGGTGAGAATGTACTTGATTGTAAAACAGCTATTAGAGAAAATGAGATAGATATAAAACAACCTAAAGCTGATTTGGAAAAAGAGATTTTAGAAAGATTCTTAGATATTAGAGCATTTGGTGGAGTTTTGCCAATTTCAGATAAAGATGAGATGAAAAAAGACAAAGAGATAACCACAGCAGGAGTACAATTTACAGGAGCAGTTCAGTTTAGAATGTCTAAATCTTTACATAAAGTTTCTACTAATCATATTAAAGGTACAGGTGCATTTGCTAGTAATTATCACGCAACAGATACTAAAAAGCAAAAACAACAAGCTACCTTTAGAGAAGAAGATTTTTTATCTTATGCACTTTTTGCTACTTATGGAATTATGGATAATTATAACGCTTCTAAAACTGGATTTAATGAAGAAGATGCGAAAAAAATTATTGATGCTTTATGGTTTGGAACTAAAAATCTTATTACGCGTTCAAAAATGGGGCAAAGTCCAAGATTGATGCTTGTGATTACTTATAAAGATGATACATTCGCAGGAGATTTAAATAATAGTATTGATTTCAAAGGAAAGAAAGATGATGAAGCTATTAGAAATATTAATGATTACACAATAGACTTTTCACGACTTAAAGCTAAGTTAAATAGATATAAAAATGCTATTGAAAAAGTTGAATATTTTGTAGATTATGACTTTGAAGAAAATCATAAAGAGCAGTTTGAGGACTCTTGGATAAAGATAGAGAGATAAGATGTCTATTGTAGCATTTAAATTAACTGGAGATTATGCACACTTTTCTCATCCTGCTACGATTTATTCTTCTTTAACCTATCCTATCCCACCCAAAACTGCTATTATGGGTTTTTTGGGTGCAGTTATAGGGGAAGAGGAGCATTATAAGCTTAGAGATATTAAATATAGTATCAAGATAAATAAAGCAATTATCAAAAAGAGTTTTGTTTTTAATGGTATAAAATCAGCACTCTCTTCTAATATGCATATTAAAGAGGGGTGGCAAGACTCTTCTTTTAAAAAGCAGTTTTATAGGGAGCTTATCTGTTCTCCCTCTTATACGGTTTTTGTAGATTTATCTTTACTTTCTCAAATCTATCAAGAGAAGATTATTAAATATCTAAAAGAGCATAAAACAGCTTTTACCCCTTATTTGGGGATTAATTTTTGTTTGGCTGATTTTGAATGGATAGAGATAGAAAAATTAGAGAAGATAAAAGAAGATTTTTCACAAATTCATTCATTTACACTTAAAGATGATTTTGAATTTGAGAGTGATAACTTTGGAGTCAAACTTACTACTGCTAATATGGCTTGTGATGTAGAAAAAGGGAGAATCTTTAAAAATTTTCAAGAGTTTATCATTGAAATTGGGGGAGATAATAGTATTAAATCCAAGAATAGAGATAATATTTATCAAATAAATGAAGATAGGGTCTATTTTGTTTGATGAATTTTTCTCTCATTATCCTAAAAAACTTTATATAAATCATATTACAAATATGTTTGATGAAGATGATACAAAATTAGAAAGAGAAGTAAAACGATTTCACGATATAGCTAAATTAAAAGATAACTTTCAAGTTTATATTCGTGAACCTAAAAAGGGAGGAGTAGATAAAAATCACTCTCTTCTCTCTGCTTATCTCTTTTTATTAAATTCAAATTTTGAAAACAGAGAAGCACTTTTTGGATTTTTTGCTATCGCTTCTCATCACTCTAATGTAGAAAACTTTTTTGCATTAGGTGAAGATAATAGATATATTGGTAAATACTGCACAAATTCAAAAGAGTTAAATTTCCTTGATGAGGTTCGTTCTTATGGAAATAGTATTGAGATATATGATAAAGTTGAAGGAGAAATAGTAAAATTAGAGTTACTTAGCAAAAAATATCAAAAGTATCTAAGAGGTTTTAAATTTAAAAATAGTTTTGATTATAATGATTTTATAGCATTTAAAAAACTTTATGCTTCATTGATTTATAGTGATAAGTATGAAGCGATATTTGGTATCTCTAAAGAGATTAAAAAACCTATACCTCATGAAATTTTAAAAGAGTATATTGACACTTTAGAATTTAATCAAAAAAGAGATAATTTTAGAAAATATGTTTTAAATAATTTTGATAGTTCTCATAAACTCTTTGCCTTAACTGCTCCTACAGGATATGGAAAAACACTTACAGCCTTGGAGTTTGCACTTAAATTTAACAAAGATAAAATCATCTTTGCTTTACCTTTTACCTCTATTATAGACCAAGCTTATGATGTGGTTTCTAATATATTTAAACAAAGTGATATAGATATTTTTAAAGTTCACCACAAAACAGATATTGATGAAAATGAAGCATTAGATAGATATTCACAAGTAAAATTTTTGATGAGTTCATTTAGTGGAGAGATAAATATAACAACACTTTATCAGATTATTTTTGCACTATTTGGAAATAGCAATAAAGATAATGTCAAATTTAATCAGTTTAAAAATTCTGTTGTTATCATAGATGAAGCCCAAGCAATACCTTATGCTTTTAGGTCTGATTTTATCAAACTTTGTGAGCTTATTTCAGAGCAGATGAATACAGTATTTATCTTTATGTCTGCAACAATGCCCATTATGACTAATGGATTTAAAGAGATTTCAGATTTAGATTATTTTAAAAAACAAAATAGATATATTTTAAAATGGTTAAATTTACAAAATGGACAAGATAGTTTAATTCAAAAAGTAGAAGAAGAAGCTGAAACAAAGCATACGCTATTAGTCGTTAATACGATAAAAAAAGCTCAAGAGTTATACCTCTATTTTAAAGATGATTTTGAGTGCTACTCTCTTAATGGATATATGACTGATAGTGACAAACAAGGCGTTATAAAAAAGGTAAGTGAGAGATTAACTCAACAAGATAGTAAAATATTATTAGTCTCCACACAATCTATAGAAGCAGGAATTGACCTTGATTTTGAAGTAGGATTTAGAGAAGTATCACCTATTAGCTCAATTATCCAAACAGCAGGACGAGTTAATCGCCACTTTGGAGAATATCAAGCTACGCTTTATATCTTTGATGATATTTGTGAGTATTCAGATTTGATTTATGGAGATTTACAGCTAATTAGCAAACCTATTATTGAAATACTCAAAGAAAATAGTGTAGAAGAGGAAAATATTTTAGAACTTAGTCAAATCTATTTTGAAAAGATAAAAAAACAATTAGAAAATCTCTTAATAGAAGAGGAGATAAAAAAATTAGAGTTTGCTACGATTTACCAAAAGATAGAGAATATTATGGATGGTCAGGATTTTAAACAGTTGATTATTATTGAGCCTTATTATGGATTTATCAAGGAGATAGAAGAGGTATTATTAGATATACTAAAATCTAAAATAGATAAATTTAGGCAAAAAGATTTAAGTCAAAGTGTGGTTAAAAAACTTCTTAAATATGGTGTAAATGTAAATAAAAAAGAGGTAGAGCAATTTGCAACACCAATAGGAAAAGTAAAATATTTGCACGAGATGATTTATCTTCCATCTGGAGCAGATGAGTATAGTTGTGAATATGGAGTAAAGAAATATAAGCCTGATGAATTAGATGCAAGTGATATAGGATTTTAATTAAAAGAATCAAAGGGAAAATAAAATGTTACTAAATAGAAAAACACTAAACAGAGAGAACTCTTATACATTTTCTGATTACTTCAAAATGAGTGTTGATGAAGATGAGTTGATAGAGTTCTTTGATTATAAATATCAAAAAATAGAGTTGAAACTAGCTAGAGATATGGAATCTTTTGAGTGGTTTGATTTCGTCAAAAAGAGTATATCTAGTGCAATTTTAAACTTTAAGCTATCAAATGAGATGGCAAGAAGAGAGTTTTTGATAGCTCCTATTCTTTTGGCATTATCTACTTCTCTTGTGTTAAAAGTAAATTCTGAAAAGAGTATATATTTTGATGAGATGTTAAAAGGTACACTAGATTATCTTATACAAGGGAAACATAATCTTATCATAATTGAGGCAAAAAATGTAGATATTTTAAGTGAATTTAAGCAACTATCTGTAGAGATGATAGCATTGGATAAACTCCTAGATAGTAACTCTCCCAATATTATATATGGTGCTGTATCTATTGGTACAGAGTGGAATTTTGTTACTTTGGATAGAGATAGCAAACTTATTAGTCAAGATAGTAAGTTTTATAAAATACCAGAAGAGTTACAAGAACTTATATCTGTTTTGACCACAATATTGGAGGGGGAGAGATGATTTTTGATAAAAGCCTTCTAAGTGGAACACTAATCCACTACTACGCCACTTGCCCACGAGAAGCATGGCTTTATAGTAGAAAAATACATGCTGACCAGTGGGATGAAAATATCTTGATGGGAAAAGCACTAGCTGAACTCAAAGAAGAACAGCAACTGCATCAATTCCCTTTTTCTAATTTGCATTTTGACAAGATAGGCAAACAAAGAGGACATTACCTCGTCACAGAATATAAGAAGTCTATGAGCAATGTAGAGGGGGCGAAGATGCAACTGCTTTTCTATATGTGGCAACTTAAAACTTCTCTCAAACTCAAAGTGATAAATGGTAAGATTATTTCAGGTAAAAAAGTTATTTTTGTAGAGGGCAATGAAACGAATATGAATGAGATTGAGGCACTTATGCTTGAAGTATCCCAATTTTTAGAAACTCCAACACCTCCAGCATTTGCAGAGATAAAGTTTTGTAAGAGCTGTGGGTATAGAGATTATTGTTATTAGGAGGTTAATATGTATGTAATTTTATTTTATGATATAGCAGGAAGAGGACAAAAAGAAAAAGACAATAGCAGGGTGATACGCAAGACTGTAGAAAAGTATCTTACGCGTGTGCAGTTTTCTGTTTTTGAGGGTGAAATTCGTCCTAGTGACCTTAAAAAACTCAAAGCACAGTTGTTGAAAGTAACCAATAAGGATTTGGATTCTATCATTATATATGAATCCACACGGCTCAACTACACAGAACGCATTGTGATAGGGATAGACAAAAATGAGAGTATATTTTCATAGGAGAAGAATATGACAAAAACAGATAGAACACATTTTTTGCTAAATAACGGACGGTTAAGAAGACAAGATAATAATCTTTATTTTGATACTTATGATGATGAAGGAAATATCATCAAAACCAAGCCCTTGCCCATCAAGGCGATTGATGAGATTTATTTACTAGCAAAGATTGATTTGGATTCTTATAGTATGGCATTTATCGCACATAATAATATTTTGCTACACTTTTTTAGCCATTATCAAAGTTTTCGTGGTAACTTCTTTCCGAGTACCTCAAATTCTGTGAATAAGAGTGGATTTGTATTACTTCAACAAGTACGAGCCTTTGATGACCCTACCCATCGTCTATATTTAGCCAAACAAATTACAAAAGGTCATTTTATCAATGGGGCAAACAATTGCAAGAAGTATGGAGTTGATTTTGAAGTTGAGGTCTATCTAGCAAACCTAGAAGAAGCCAAAACGATTAATGAGATAATGGCAAGTGAGGGTGCATTTCAAAAGAATTATTTTCAAGCGTGGAATAGTATCATCAAAAACCAACGGAGCTTTAAATTTATCAAACGGAGTAAGAGACCACCCACAGATAAAATTAATTGCTTAATATCTTATATCAATACACGAATTTACAATATATGTTTAAGTGAAATTTACAAAACTGAACTAGACCCACGCATTGGATTTTTGCATGAACCAAATTATAAAGCGATAAGTCTTCATTTGGATATTGCCGAAATGTTCAAGCCTATTATTGGAGATAATATTATTTTTACCCTGCTCAATAAAAATGAGATAACAGCTAAAGATTTCAAGACAGATAGTGGTAGAATACGCTTTACAAATGAAGCCATCAAAAAAATAGAGATGAAAATCATTAAAAAAATGACAGAACAAACCACAATTGGGGAACAAAGGCTTACTTGGAGACAAGTTATCAGACGAGAAGTTAATAGAATTAAAAAATGTATCGTAGAAACTAGAGAATACGAACCATTTATAGACGAATAACATCTCTTCAAAGCTATATTTAAGTTTCCACAAACAAAGAGATAGGGGACTTCTACAATTATGATTACTGCCTTTAAGCTTATTTTCAGTACAATATTTTTATACAAAATTACTATATTGTATGAGTGTATCGTTAAAAAGTTGCTATTGAAATATATCCTTATAGGATTTGAAACACTATATCATCATATATCAAATCATAGTTGATATATTGAAATATATCCTTATAGGATTTGAAACCTAAGAACTCTTCTGGGACACTAACATCCATATTATTGAAATATATCCTTATAGGATTTGAAACTTTCTGCTATTTGATTTAGAGCGAGGAGGCTTTGAATTGAAATATATCCTTATAGGATTTGAAACTTTTGTTAGAGATACTATAGCCCCAATATTTATATTGAAATATATCCTTATAGGATTTGAAACCAAAATAAAAAATATCACTAATGTAGATGTGCTTGATTGAAATATATCCTTATAGGATTTGAAACATAGTTTTGGTATAAATATAGCCTCAAATGTTAGATTGAAATATATCCTTATAGGATTTGAAACCTAGCTCTGTATCAGTCATCAAAAACCAAACTCAATTGAAATATATCCTTATAGGATTTGAAACTAGTATTTGTTCATTAGTACATAATCAGAGATAGATTGAAATATATCCTTATAGGATTTGAAACTACTGCATTTCTTTTTATCTGTTGATGTACCTGTGAATTGAAATATATCCTTATAGGATTTGAAACTATTGAAAAGTTTAAACACATTAAAACTATAGAAGATATTGAAATATATCCTTATAGGATTTGAAACCATAAAGACAAGTATAAAAGATATTCAGTTCTTTCATTGAAATATATCCTTATAGGATTTGAAACCTAGATTTGAATGTGTTGAAGCTCTTATTAGCAAATTGAAATATATCCTTATAGGATTTGAAACTTTGAATAACTTGCGATAACTCAAAAAGCGTATCATTGAAATATATCCTTATAGGATTTGAAACGATATAATAGTGTAAAAAAAGGAGATAGAATGCCAATTGAAATATATCCTTATAGGATTTGAAACATGTCAAGGTTCCATCCTCTTCTTCTTTTTCTATTATTGAAATATATCCTTATAGGATTTGAAACTAAATAGTTCCATTATTTTTTATCTCTTTGTTAGATTGAAATATATCCTTATAGGATTTGAAACTAGTTTCCCTCTTCTATCCATTGCTGTATCTGAGTATTGAAATATATCCTTATAGGATTTGAAACTAAAAATTTTCTTTTGTTGTCTTTGATACCATAGCCATTGAAATATATCCTTATAGGATTTGAAACAACTAAGGAAACTAAAAAGAGCAGAAATTAGAGTTAATTGAAATATATCCTTATAGGATTTGAAACTTTTCTCTTCTTGTTTTGGTACTTCTGTTTCCACAGATTGAAATATATCCTTATAGGATTTGAAACTGGACAATGTAAAGATTATAAGCACACAAGAGTCTATTGAAATATATCCTTATAGGATTTGAAACAGATGGTTACAAACACAGCTTCAAATTTCGGTGTAGATTGAAATATATCCTTATAGGATTTGAAACCAGCAGATAGTATAACAGATGTAACTATCACAGCTTATTGAAATATATCCTTATAGGATTTGAAACCCTTGTATCCTGTCATCAACTCCATCAATTCTAGTATTGAAATATATCCTTATAGGATTTGAAACGAACCTCCTATAGACCTGATTAATCTATTATTCAATTGAAATATATCCTTATAGGATTTGAAACCACCGTAAAATAGTCTACATTTAGAGTTAGAAGAGAATTGAAATATATCCTTATAGGATTTGAAACCTCTATAAAAAGACCTATCAGGAGATTACACTAGATTGAAATATATCCTTATAGGATTTGAAACCTTTGAGATATAGCTATGGAACTAAATAGAAAAGTGATTGAAATATATCCTTATAGGATTTGAAACTGATCGTTTTGTTGAGATAGTGCATTTTGAAAAAATTGAAATATATCCTTATAGGATTTGAAACCTCCATCTACACCCATCATCTCTGTTAATACTTTGATTGAAATATATCCTTATAGGATTTGAAACGTTCATCAGCTCCTACACCGAAATTTGAAGCTGTGTATTGAAATATATCCTTATAGGATTTGAAACATGCGACTAACTTAAATAAATCATCTCTTGTCATATTGAAATATATCCTTATAGGATTTGAAACAGTACAATTCCTATCATCTCAATCACTACTGGTACCGATTGAAATATATCCTTATAGGATTTGAAACATTTGGAAACGAGCTTTTCAAAGGCTAAACTAGGGTATTGAAATATATCCTTATAGGATTTGAAACCAAATCCTAGCCCTCTTTGATGTGAGTTTTCAGTTTATTGAAATATATCCTTATAGGATTTGAAACACTGTGCAAACTGTTGGTCTCTATTTGTAGCGAAATTGAAATATATCCTTATAGGATTTGAAACAAAATGGTAACAAACACAGCTTCAAATTTCGGTGTAATTGAAATATATCCTTATAGGATTTGAAACTAGGCTCTCTCAACTCCATCGGTAACAATATAAAATTGAAATATATCCTTATAGGATTTGAAACTATTGAAGAACTCAAAGATATACGCTCTATGAAAATTGAAATATATCCTTATAGGATTTGAAACATGGTCATATCAAACTATATCAAATGGGTACTCGATTGAAATATATCCTTATAGGATTTGAAACACTTTTTGCTCTTGCTCTTTTGAACATAATAGGATAAATTGAAATATATCCTTATAGGATTTGAAACCTCTATCAAATCTTCGTCCAATTTTCTGCCCCTTATTGAAATATATCCTTATAGGATTTGAAACGCTCCTATTCAAACAAGCCTAGTAGATGTTTTAAAATATTGAAATATATCCTTATAGGATTTGAAACACGATATTTGCCTACAAAAATCTACAGCAAACACCAATTGAAATATATCCTTATAGGATTTGAAACATGGAAATTGCTAGAGCAAAAGCTCGTGAAATGATTGAAATATATCCTTATAGGATTTGAAACAATCTAATAGAGATACTAATATCTCTAATCTTTCATTGAAATATATCCTTATAGGATTTGAAACATTCACTTGCCAACTCTTCTTTTTTCATATTTGCATTGAAATATATCCTTATAGGATTTGAAACTCCTCTCCTATGGCTCTTCTAGTACGAGAACCTATATTGAAATATATCCTTATAGGATTTGAAACATGCTCCATTTTTTACGCTATCTAATATTAATTCATTGAAATATATCCTTATAGGATTTGAAACTAGAGAGTATTACAAATGCAAGTGAAAAAAGTTTATTGAAATATATCCTTATAGGATTTGAAACTAGGGTGTAGAAAGACACCCTAGATAAAGATTAACCTTTCCCCACTTTTTGGATATTTTGATTGAAAAATTCAATTCTATTTTGCCTCATAGTCTTGCC
>JASFZJ010000053.1:0-29968 GCA_045267865.1 Sulfurovum sp.
GGCAAGACTATGAGGCAAAAGAGAATTGAATTTTTCAATCAAAATATCCAAAAAGTGGGGAAAAGTTAATCTTTATATAGGGTGTCTTTCTACACCCTACTACCAAACGATAATGATAGCACCTACAACTTTGCTATCTTCTCAACACTTCAAAAGTAGGGTGTAGAAAGACACCCTAATCTCAAAGCACTTACAAGAAAAAAAATAGCTATGAAATATATGAAAATAATATTCAAATCTATCGGAAACCCTGGACTTATGGGTGTGGGTAAAAAAGAGCCTAATAAAAATATATTTCGTATAAATGTAAAAAAATTAATGAAAGTTATTCAATAAAAATAAAATTTTAAGGAGAATATTATGTTTGAAAAAGCAATAAGAGAGGATTTATGGGATTTATCACTCACCAATGGAGTGATACCTAGATAATATCGCAAAAGGACTCTCGAGCTAAGAGAGATTAAGAAGTATAAGAGTGGGGAGTAACTCTCTTTTCTTTGATTTTTTTAGATTTATTTGATTATTCATCCCCAAACTTCTCAACAACCTCCACCATAATCTTAGCTTGTGCGATATTTACCTCATTTATCTCTACTCTTACTCTATCAAAAAGCATCAATCCCTCACCTCTTAGATTAACAGTAATACCCTTTATATCACCCAATAATATAGCTTTTGCACTCTCACCTGCTTCTACAATTTTGGCTTCAAATATTTCGCTTTTATGCTCATCTGCCCATCTTGCAAATTTACGGTCTCTAAAGTCCCATTCGGCTTTTGTGGCTTCTCTCTCTAAGTCACTTACTCTCATACAAAGAGAGTCTATATTTCTCAATAGATATGAGGCTTCTTCCTCATTTTGTGTGAGTTGCGTTTTGATAAGTCTATGTAGTATCAAATCAGAATATCTTCTAATAGGTGAAGTAAAGTGGCTATAGTGACTAAATCCTAGTCCAAAGTGTCCTACATTTTTGGATTGGTATGAGGCTCTTCTTAGAGACTTAATTACCATCTCATCTACTTCACTCTCTAGTCCTATCTTGAGCGCTTCTTTCTGTATTGCTCGTATGAGTGAGGGACTATCTTCATAACTCTCTACAAAAAGTCCAATCGTGGCCAAATCTGTAAGGAGTGCTTCTAGTTTGACAAGTTGAGGAGGCTCGTGTATCCTAAATATGCTATCTCCATCACCCTCAAATCTCTTAGCAGAGGCTTGATTGGCTAAGAGCATACACTCTTCTATAAGTGAGTGCGACGGTGTAGCTACTTCTATATTGGTGCTTTTGAGGAGGTGATTTTTGTCTATAGATATTCTAGTCTCTTCACTTCTAAAGTCAAATCCACTTCTTAGCCTAGTGTTTCGTAGTTGCAGAGTGATTTTATGTAGAGGTAGAAGCCATTTAAGAATAGTAGCTACTACACCATCTATCCCTTCTGTGCCATTGTCTATTATATCATCGACTCTCTCATAGTTAAATCTATGTTTTGAGTGGATAATCGCCTCAAAAAACTCTTCTCTAATCGGTTTGAGAGTGGTTCTATCTAGCTCTATTTTGGCTACAAATGCCAATCTATCTACTTTGGGTTTGAGTGAACAGATATTTTCACTCAATTCTCTTGGTAACATAGGAAAAGATTTGTGAGGGAAATATGTAGTAAAACCTCTCTTTTTAGCTTCTAAATCTATAGGAGAAAAGTACGGAACATAGTGACTTACATCAGCTATAGCTACGAATAATATATACTCTTTTGTATCAAAATATATCGCATCATCAAAATCTTTTGCACTCACTGGGTCAATGGTACAAAAATCTAAATGAGTTAAATCTACTCTATCAGGATGCTCATCTTTGCTCACCTCTTGTTCTACTTTTAAAGCATCTTCTAGGCATTGACTAGGGAACTCATCTTCTCTTTGGTAGAGTGCTAGAGATATTTTCTCATCTACTTTTGGGTCTGATAGCTTACCCATAACTTCTAAGACTTTATCATCATCTATATCAATTTTAAGCACTGTACCCAGAGTAAAAGCTTTTAAATCCATACCCTCCATAAGTGCCACAGTTGGCTCATTAGTTTTGATATTGAGGATATAAAAATTATCTTGTTCGTCTCTGTGAGTGTAGCCTATCGTAAAGAGATGAGCTTTGGTGATGACTTCTACTATCTTCCCACTAGCCCTGCCTCGTCTTGCGATTATTCGTTTGACCACGACAGTATCACCTGCTTTGCCATCACCTAGATAATCAGATTCGACAAGTAAATCTCTTTGCTCTTTAAATTGAGCTTCCACAAAGCCTCTACCCTCTTTGCTAATAGTTAGCTCTCCTGTACGGTAGATTGAGCTTAATCTCCAGAGTCCATCAGTTTGTTCTAATGCACCCATATTTTGGAGGGATTGAAAGCTATTTTTATCTTCTAGCTCTATATCTGTTTCTATACATCCATTGGTTAATTGTATTGCAAAAGGAGACATTTAACGCACCTGTATAAATATATTTTGATTGATTGTGTTATTAGTTGTTTTCATAGTTATGATTATATCATAGTAAATGATAATTGTAAAAGAGTTTTTATGTAGTTTGGTAAAAGATTTAGTATAGTTACAGATGCCTCAAAAGAGACATCTAAAAGAAAGAGTTAAAAACTATCTGATATTCTCAAATGGATTTTCAACAACATTTTTTCTATCTACAATATATGGAATAAATGCTGTTTGTCTAGCTCTTTTGATAGCTATAGTTACAATCTCTTGGTGTTTTTTACAGTTTCCTGTTAATCTTCTTGGCATAATTTTAAATCTCTCACTAAGTGAAAATTTAAGTAATCCCAAATCTTTGTAATCTATAAATTCTACTTTTAACTCACAATACTTACAAAATCTTTTTTTGAATTTTCTTCTATCTGCCATGTTATTCTCCTAGAATGGTATTTCATCTTCATTGATGTCAATTACTGGAACACTTGAAGCTGGTTGTTGTGGTACAGACTGTGGCATCTGTTGTTGCTGAGTCGGTTGTTGAGTTGTCTGCTGTATCGGTTGTGTTGGTGCTGGTTGGCTATAGTTATTTTGAGGTTGTGCAGGTGGATTATTATATCCCTCTGTTGCTCCTGCTTGATTACTATTTCCATATCCACCGTCACTCATCGGTACAGTTTCAGTCTCACCTTTGTTACCTAACATTGTCATATTCTCTACTGTTATAGAGTGTTTACTTCGTTTAGTGCCATCTTGTGCTGTCCACTGGTCTAGCTTCAATCTTCCATCTACTAAAACTTTGCTACCTTTACGCAAATATTGATTAGCAATTTCAGCAGTTCTGCCAAAAAAGGTAATATCCACGAATAGAACTTCCTCTTTTTGCTCACCAGTTTGAGTTTTGAATTTCCTAGTAGATGCTATGCCTGAGTTACCTATAGCCATACCACCTGATGAATATTTTATCTCAATATCTCTAGTGAGATGCCCTGCTATAATTGTTTTATTGTACATAAAGTCGCTCCTAATCTGAAATGGTTAATTACGCTTCTATTTTTTCTGCTACAGGCTCTGTAGTTTCTACTGGTACTTCTGCAACTGGTGTTTCCACTACAGGAGCTTCTTCAACAGGTGCAGGAGTCTCTACTTTTGGAGATTTAGCAGCTTGTGCAGCAGATTTTCTACCTTCAATATCTACAAGCTTGTTAAACTGAGCTATCTCTTTAACTTTTGTATATTTGATAGTCAAAAATTTGATAACTTCTTCATTAATTTTAAGATTTCTCTCAAGCTCTTGAATAGTAGTACCTTCTGCTTTAAAGAAAAGGATTGTATAGTATCCTCTAGCGTGTTTCTCTACAGGATAAGCTAATTTTCTCATACCCATATCATTTGTAGCAACAAGTTCTGCACCCTCTTTAGTAAGAATAGCAGTTATTTTCTCAATTTGTGCAACTGTCTCTTCTTCTGTGAGTGTAGGTTTGATTACAAACAGTGTCTCATAACATGTCATATTGTTTCCTTTTGGTTTAATAGCCCATAGTTACATTAAAATTTTATATAATGTCCAAAAATGAGCAAGAATTTTGGAAGCGTATTCTACAATAATTGTTCTTAATGTACCATTTTGTTACATATTTTCAATAAAGAAGAGTTTTTATCTATAGTAAACCATTTCTAGTTAAAAATTTAGTAATAATTTATAATTATATATAGGAGATTATTGATGAATAGAAGAGATACATTTAAATTGGCTACTGTAGCTGTAGCAACTACTCTAATGCCAAATATCCTTGTAGCAAAAGAGAAAGAAGAAGAAAAGAAAGAGCAAAAGAGTACCAAAAAAGCTTCAGGTAAATCTGTTGTTGTAGTCGGTGGTGGATTTGGTGGACTTACATTAGCCAAATCACTTAGAGGGCTAGATAGCTCAATAGAGGTGACACTTATAGAAAAAAATAGTATCTTTATGGCATATCCTCTTACCAACTCTCTTTTGGGTGGAGTTGAGAATATCGCATTAGATAGATTTGTAGCAGATTACTACCAACCTGCTAGAAATCACGGATACTGTTTTGTCAATGCAACTGTTACCGATATAGATAGAGAGTCCAAAGTTGTAGCTTCCACGGTTGGAAATTTCGCTTATGATATTTTGGTACTCGCCACAGGAATAGCGTATGATTACAAAAGACAATTTCCACATTGGACAAAGAAGAAGATAAATCAAGTATCCCAAAGCATCCCCGCAGGACTTATATCTGCTAATGAAATTTTAGCACTCAAAAGAGAGATAGATAATCTCAAAGGTGGTGATGTGGTGATTATCCCTCCTGCTGTGGATAAGTATAAGTGTCCACCAGCTCCTTATGAGAGAGCCTCTATGATAGCGTACCATATCAAAGAGAAAAAGCTTAAATCTAAAGTGATTATACTTGATACTAAAGATGGTATATTCTCTAAGGATAAAGCATTTTTTGAGTCGTGGAAAGATTTATATGCAGATATAATTGAGTATAGAGGTTTAACAGAGATAAAAGATGTAGATTTAGAGAGTAAGAGTATATCTTATATTGAGTTTGCTAATGCCAAAGATACCATAGGTGTAGAGAAGACTCAAAAATATGAGGTGTGTAGCCTTATGCCTATCAATAGATGTTCCCCTGTGATAGAGATGGCAGAACTTGATATGGATGATAATGGATATGCCATTATGGATGGATATAGTTTTAAATCCAAAACAGATGATAGCGTCTATGTGATAGGTGATGCTGTAACTCACGATATACCTGCAAGTGCTCAGACTGCGATGTGGTCAGCCACCAAAGCTTCACTACAGATATTAGCTCAACTCAATAATAAAGTCTATGACCCAATAGCAGGACTCCCTGCAAAATCGGCTAGTGTATGTTTCTCCACAGTATCTGGTAAACCTGAAGAGGGTATTATGATAACACACTCATTTGATGCTGATGGTAATGGATTGTTAGTAGCCAAAGGTGATATTATGGAGACAGATAAGACGACAGGGAAATATCGTTCAACTGATACTGCAAAAGCGTCAAGAGATTGGTTTGCTTCTATTATGAAAGAACTTTTTACTTAAAATGTAGGCAGATATTAAATCTGCAACAATTCTCTCTTTTGGAGAGAATAAAAGGAAAAATATGAAACTAAGAAGCTTACATATAGAAGATTATAAACTGTTTAAAGATTTTGATATAGATTTTTTGGATTTAGATGATAAGCCTCTGCCTATTGTAGTTTTGGCAGGGGTTAATGGAAGTGGGAAGAGTACGCTTTTGGAGTTTATAACGAAAGAGTATAAAGAAGATATTATATATTTTCCTTCGGGAATAGATGATATAGTTGGTATAGAATCTTTATTTGTCAAGTATTTGGTATAATCAAGTGAAGTTTCATAATAAAAGAAATGATGAAATAACGGAAGATTTACAAAATTTTATTAAAGATACTTTAGATGGATTAAAATTAAATGTAATATATAGTCATATTGATGAAGATGATAATATTTATTTTCAAAATAATAATGAAGAAAAGTTAGCACAGAATATGAAGAACTTTATCAAAGAATAGAAGAGTTATTGGGAGATTTAGACCAAGATTTATTATTGGCTAGATTGGAAATTACCAAAATCAAGAGTCGTAATGCTTGAGATAGAAAAAAAATAGTCCACATAGTTATCAAGATGATTTTAATGATTATACATTAAGAGATAATCTTAGAAAAACTCTTTTGAGTGAACAAAATAATCAATGTTTCTATGGTTTTAATATAAATAATATTTTTAATTTCTTCAATGAATTTGAAAATCTCTTTAAGGATTAAACTATGCAAAACCTCCACAAATCCACCTACCCACTAGACAAACGATGTTACAGCAAATATGCCCTCACAGAAGATATACTAATGGAAAATGCCTCTTTGGGTATGGCAAATTATATCAAAACGAATTTTACCAAAGACTCTTCTGTGCTGATAGTCGCAGGATTTGGTAATAATGGGGCTGATGGTATTGTTTTGGCACGGCATCTTTTTGGGTTTTGTATCGTACATTTATATCTACCTTTTGGTGTGAAGTCTGATATGGCTAAACTACAATTGGCACGAGTGCAGAAGATGTACATTCCTATTATAGAAGAGATGAAAGAAGCTGATATTATCGTAGATTGTCTCTTTGGTGCTGGGCTTAGTCGTGCTTTGGACTCACAATCCAAACGGCTTATCTCCGACCTCAATACGATGAGTGGATTTAAGATAGCTTGTGATATTCCTAGTGGGATTGATGTAGATGGTAACGCTTCTCCTGTAGCTTTTATAGCTGATGTGACTATCACTATGGGTGCGTTGAAAGAGTCTCTATACAGTGATATGAGCAAGGATTTCGTAGGAGATGTGATTTGTGTGGATTTGGGTGTGACACGAACTATGTATGAGATGGCTACAGATACTTATATGCTCGAAAAATCTGATATGGTTTTACCATCACGAAATATACGAAACACACACAAAGGCACTTACGGTCATCTAGCAGTTATCGCAGGAGAAAAAGAGGGAGCATCTATACTCTCTGCTATGGCTTCTTTGCGTTTTGGTGTGGGATTGGTGACGCTTGTAGGTGAGGTGAAAAGTGCTTTACCTTATAGCGTGATGCAAAACAAGAGGTTGCCATATAAGACCTCTGCTATCGCATTGGGTATGGGATTTGGTGATGATTGGAGTGATATAGATGAGATTTTGGACTCCTCTTTGCCTATTATATTAGACGCTGATATTTTTCATCATAGTATTATAGAAAAGTTTTTGGCTCAAACAGATAGAACGATTGTGATTACTCCTCACCCTAGAGAGTTTGTAAGCCTTTGGAATTATTTCTTTGGAGAACTAGATATTATTACTCTTCAAAAACATAGGCTATATTATACAAGAGAGTTTTGTAAAGTCTATCCACACATTACGCTACTACTCAAAGGCTCAAACACCATCATAGCCCAAGACCAAAAGTGCTTTATCAATCCACACGGCACAGCAAAATTGAGCAAAGGAGGCAGTGGCGATGTACTCTCTGGACTCATCGGTGCATTATTAGCTCAAGGTTACACAAGCCTAGAAGCCACTATACAAGCGTCATTGGCTTTTACAACTTGTGGGGAAGCTTATAAGGGAAGCTCTTATGCCTTGTTGCCTACTGATTTGATAGAAGAGGTAGGGAAGTTGGAAGCCTCTTTTGAGTAAAATATGATTATGATAAAGGAGATATTTCATGGATAATTATTTAGATATAACACTAAAAATTGATAAAGCACATTTTTCACTCTACGAACTCAAAAGAAAATATGAAAAAGGTGAGGAAATCTTATTAAGTCCTGATTTTCAAAGAGGAGATGTCTGGACAAGAGATAGTCAAAAGTCAGCATTAATAGAATCAGTATTGATGGGTCTGCCTATTCCTCTATTTTATTTCTTTGAAAACCAAAAAGGAGGATTAGAAGTTATTGATGGAAGACAAAGAATAAAAACATTTTTAGATTTCTTTAATAATGAATTTCAACTAACTTATTTAAAATATATACCCAAGCTAAATACAAAATACTTCAAAGATTTACCTCCTATGCTTCAAGCAAAAATTGAAGATTATCAGATACAAATTACTATTATTCAACCTCCTACACCTGAACAAGTAAAATTTGATATTTTTGATAGGATTAATAGTGCAGGAACGCCATTAACAGCCCAAGAAATCCGTAATGCCTTAAATCAAGGGTCTATAACAAAACTATTATCTCAATTAATAGAAAATGAAATATTTCAAAAAGCAACTGATTATAAATTGAATAATAAAGTTATGGAAGATAGAGAATGGATATTACAATTTTTTTATATTTATCTTCTAAAAATAGAAAACTTTAAATTTGATTATCCTTATAAAATAGAAGAGTGCTTGACAGATACGATGAAATATTTTAACAAACAAGAAGATTTAAGTTATTTATCTGATATATTTATCAAAGCAATGAGTTTATCTTATCAGCTTTTTGAAAATGATGGATTTAACTTTAATCGTGATGATGAGTTAGATATTAACTTATTTGAAACACTTTCTTATCTTTATATGATAATCGAAGATAAAGAAGATTTAAATTTATTAAAAGTTAAAATAAAAGATATAAAACAAGACTTTGAAATGATGAATGAGTTTAAGAGTAAAAATCTAAAGGATAATCATTTTAGATTTGATATGATAGCCGATTTAAAGGATAATAATGATTACTAAATTAGATATAAAAGGTTATAAAAGTATAAAAAAACAAAGCTTTGATTTTAGAAATATAACAATTTTTACAGGATTAAACTCTACAGGGAAATCTTCTGTTATTCAATCTCTGTTACTATTTTCTTCATTCTCTTCTAATAATCTTTTGATGCGTAATGAGATGAAAAAATTTACAAAATTCTCTGATGTTAGAAATAGATATGAAAATGCTAATGAAATTATCTTCAAAGTCTATGAAGAGGAAAATACTAGTACCTTAAATATTAAAAGAGATTCTAAATGGAAAGTTGATAATCCTTTAGATAGTTTTATTTTTGAGGAAAATCTCTTCTATATCTCTTCCAATCGTATTGGAGCAGAAGAGATGGCACATTATGATGAAGATATAAAATTTGGACTTGATGGTAAGTATGTCTTTTCTTATTTTGAACAATATAAGCATAAGATGATTGATGAAACACTAATTAAAGATAAAAGCTCTTCTACCCTAGAGAGGCAACTATCTTATTGGTTTAAACATATTCTAGATTTAGATTTGACACTTAAAACAGAAAAAATCACAACTAATGTAGTTAAAGTCTCTTTTATTTGTGATGGATTAGATAATCTTTCACCTTTCAATGTAGGAGCTGGAAACTCTTACCTAGCCAAAATTTTGATTATGGGACTCTCTTGTAAAAAAGATAATATTTTGATTATAGAAAACCCTGAAATTCATCTTCACCCTAAAGCCCAAGCAAAAATTGCTGAGTTCTTTGCTTTTTTAGCATCCAAAGGAATACAAATTATTTTAGAAACACATAATGACCATATAATTAACCGATTATGTTATGAAGAATATAAACAAGTATTAAAAAAAGATGAAATTGTTATTTATTATAAAAATTCTATTTTAGAACCTTTTGAAAAAATAGAAATACAAAATGGACAATTTTTAGACCAAAATGCTAATAATCAATTTCCTGAGGGGTTTTTTGATGCAACTTTAGCAGAAATTTTTGAAATAAATGGATAATTTATGTTAGCCTTAAATAGTGAACTTTTAGATTTATATTGGAACTTTTATTTTAAAAATATTCCAATAAACTTAGAAGATAAAAAGATACTTGCAAAATTATTTAATAATATACAAATACCTATTAAAGTTTCAACACATCAAAATCAACGATTTAAAAATCCTCAACTTATAAAACAGCAAGGTTACTTCTTTAAAATTACTAATAAAAATAGTGATGAAGAATTAATACAAAGTACAATATTAAAGTTAATGCTTGTTAATAAATTTTCAAAGATAAAAGCTACGACAGTAAATATTTTAAATAATAGTGAAAAACTCCAACTTAAGTATGGAGGAACATATTTAAATAGTTTAGATAAATATAAAGCCCAACAACATATCAAATACCTATTGTCTGATGCTAGTTGGATTAAAGTAATAGATAGCTATATTGATAATAACACTTCTCAATGGAATGAAAATAAAAAACTTCTAAAAGATATTATTCCCTTTAAAAAGTTTGATTTAAAAATAGAGAGTGGTTCAATGAGGGATAGAAGACAAGCTATTTCAAAAGATAAACAAGATGAGTTAAATAGTATTTGTAAAGATTGGGATATTGGAGCAATTCAATATAATGATAATATTAGACATGATAGATATATTGAAACTAATAAATTAAAAATTCTTTTAAGTGGAGGGTTGTATAATTTATCTTCCTCTTCAAAGAAAGACTTTACCTATGTGATAGAAATAAAATAAAATGCAAAAGCTAAACACCTTATCTATAAAACAAAGAGAAGAACTTTTTAGACAGTTGCGTATCTCTATTACGCATTACTCCAATGCGATGGAGGGGACGACTCTCTCTTTTGGAGAGACTAAAGAACTCCTAGAATATGGTATGACAGCAGGAGGTAAGCCTATGGGTGAATAGCTTGTGATTTTGGGTTTTGCAAAGGCTTATGATGTGATTGTTCGTGAGGCTAGTAATCCTCATCTTGTGATAAATAGTGGGTTTATCAAAGATATTCATGCGATAATGTTTGAAGATGCTTTACAAGTCTTACCTCAATTTGTCTCCAAACCTATTGGGGCATATAGATTGGATGAGAGAAATAATAAAAAAGGAAACCCAATGACCCCACAAACCAACATCTACCAAACCATAAAAACCATTCTCCAAACGGCAAGAGATAACACATACAAACAAGTAAACTTCATAATGGTAGAAGCCTACTGGAATATAGGTAAACAGATAGTAGAAGAGGAGCAAAAGGGGGAGGATAGAGCGAAGTATGGCTCTTATCTGATTAAAGACCTTTCTAGTAAGTTGAGTGATGAGTTTGGTAAGGGATTTTCTAAACAAAGTTTATGGAATATGAGGCAGTTTTATAACTCTTTTCCAATTCTCTCTACACTGTGGAGAGAATTGAGTTGGAGTCATTATAAGCTTATTATTCGGGTTGCAGATGAGAGTGCTAGGGCATGGTATATGGAGGAGTCTGTTAAGTCTCATTGGAGTGTTCGTGCTTTGGATAGGCAGATTGGGACTCATTATTATGAGAGATTAATTTCAAGTCGTGATAAGCAAGGTGTAATGATTGAAGCCAAAGAAAAAATCAAAGATTTACTATTAACTCCCAAAGATATTATAAAAGACCCTTATGTTTTGGAGTTTTTAGATTTGAAGCAAAATAACTCTTTTTATGAGAGTGAATTAGAGTCTGCTTTGATAGCAAAAATTCAGGCTTTTTTGTTAGAGCTTGGTCGAGGCTTTGCTTTTGTAGAGCGTCAAAAGAGGATTAAAACTGAACATAGTGATTTTTATATTGATTTGAAAAGAGGGAAATTGACTCATCAAAATGTAGGACAGATAGATATGTATGTTCGGATGTTTGATGATTTGGAGAAGAGTGAAGATGATAATCCTACTATTGGTATAATTTTATGTACAGAGAAAGATAATACAGTAGTGAAATATTCAGTTATTGATGATAATAAAAATCTATTTGTCTCTAAATATCAGCTCTATTTACCCACAGTAGATGAGCTAAAAGCAGAGATAGAGAGAGATTTACTAGAGTTAGATTTAGAAAAAATATAAAACCCAAAAAAGGAAAAAAAATGTCCACAAAAATAAACTGCCCCCACTGTAACCTAGAAGTTGATGTAAATGAGAGTCTTTCGCATCAGTTTGAACATAAGCTAAAGCAAGATACACTGATGGCTCAAAAGAAGTTTGATAATGAACATAAGTTAGCACAAGATAAATTTGATGAAGAGTTAGAGGCTCAACGACAAAATTATAAACAACATCAAAAGGCACTCAAAGCCAAAGAAGAGGCATTTGATGAGAGTGTGGCACAGGCTACTAGGTCTAAAATATTAGAAGAGAGAGCCAAGCTTCAATCCCAAATCAAACGAGAACTAGATGCCGAAAATCAGGCTTCTATAGAGGAGATGCAGAGGCAACTTCAAGAAAAATCAGAACAAGTCAAGGCATTTAATCTTGCTAAAATTGAGATAGAAAAGCTCAAACGAGAGAAAGATGAGATAGGTTCAAAAGCTAGGGCTGAGGCTGAGCAGATATTGAGTGAGGAGATTAGAAAAGAGAAAGAGAGATTGGCGTATTTGGCACAAGAGAATAAAGCCCTTTTGACTAAACAAATGAAAGAAGCCAATGAGCTAAAACTCAAAGCAAAAGATGAACAACTCGAACAGATTAAACGAGAACTTGACAATGCTCAACGCAAGGTAGAACAGGGGTCTATGCAAATTCAAGGAGAGGCTTTGGAGCTTGTGATTGAAGAGTGGTTGTCTGCTCAATTTCCTTTTGATAGTGTCGAAGAGGTCAAAAAGGGTGTATTTGGGGCTGATTGTGTGCAGGTTGTCAATACTCGTGAGATGCAAAATTGTGGGATTATCTGTTATGAGAGTAAAAATACCAAAAATTGGAGTAGTGATTGGATACCTAAACTCAAAAAAGATATGCTAGATGTTCATGCTGATATTGGGGTGCTTGTAACGGCTGTCTATCCCAAAGAGATGACGCGTATGGGCTTTGTAGATGGGATTTGGGTTTGTAGTCTTGATGAGTTCAAAGGCTCGTCTTCACTTTTGCGTGAGAGTCTTATTCGTCTTCAAAATAGTATAAAAAAAGATGAGAACAAGGCTGATAAGATGAGTCTGCTCTATAATTATATGACTGGCAATGAGTTTAGTATGCAGATGTCTGCGATTGTGGAGGGCTTTGTGCGTATGAAAGAGGAACTAGACAAAGAGAAACGCTCACTAATGGCATCGTGGAAGAGACGAGAGAAGACTATTGATGGAGTTTTGCAAAATACTACAGAGATGTATGGAGCGTTGCAAGGCATCGCAGGGTCATCTGCGATTGTGCATATTGAGGCTTTGGAGTTGGATTATTTGGGTGAGGGGGAGTAATATCGCACCTCAACTAGTATATTGATTTACCTCTTCAACCTCTTTGGGTCAGGGTTAAACTTTAATATCGTCACTATTGGAACTATAAATCCAACTATAATGACAATCCAAAGAACTACTCCCAACTCATCATAATTGGCAGGAGTGATTATTGCACCATTCTCTTTTATCTCTCTTGTCATTACAAATATATTATTGATATATTTACTCAAAAGACCTCCTGCATTTAATGCGATATTCATAAGACTTGCCATAAGTGCAAACCAAGTCCCTTTTTTGCCCTCAGGTGCATATACTGCTACGAGTGTAAGCATTAAAACTCCTGCTATGTAATCAAATGGAGAGATTATAGCTGTATCTACTAATGCTACTGTCCGTGCATCTAATCCTAGCATTGTATGTATGTCATAAAACATACCCAAAATTGGAAAAGATAAAATTGTACCGATAATAGTCATCCATATTAACACTTTTCCTATAGATTGATTGATAATATATTTGGAGCTTATCCACATTCCTACTAGTGCTAATGATGCTCCTATCTGTCCTAGAGTTCCGAAAAATGCTTTATCAAATCCTAAGACATCTATCTCCCACCAAGTTAGAGCAGGTCCCACGCTCGGCATTGCACGATAGACGAATATCACTATCATTGCCATCTGTATATGTTTAATAGTATCTGCGTCTAAATCTACAATAAGGGTATTGAGCATATATAATACAACTAGAAGAGAGACTACAAATACTATCTCTTGTGAGTATGGCACTTCATTATAACCGATAATCACTACAAATATAGCAAATATAAATCCACCAAAAAATATAAGTTTATTTAGAGGTGAACTTTTGACAGGTGTTAGCTTTACAAATGTTACACCAATAATAGATAATAGAGGGATAAAGAGGGAGAGAGTAAACATAGTCTCATAACTATATATCTGTGCTAACCATCCCTTTAGTCCTGCTACTACAAATATGGCAAACCCCAAAGAGAGCCTTGCTAATATCTGTATCATTGCCAACTCTTTTTTTATATCTTCTAGCGACTGTGTTCTATCTACCACCTCTGTACTCATAGTATCTGCTACCACATCTTGCATCACAAATCCTATCATAGAGATAACAGAGGCGAAGATATATACTTTCTCTTTGTCATAGTCTAAAAGATATGGGGCATTTGAGACTAATCCTATCATCAAAAAAGTACCGAAAATCATCAACAATGCACCAATATAAACATAGATTTTTCTATTTGAACCAAATATAGTAAAGCTATCTACCATCTGTCCAAATATCATCTTAATTGTCCATGGAACAGTGAGCCAAACACCCAATGCAATAAGG
The DNA here is from genome assembly GCA_045267865.1 of Sulfurovum sp. Taxonomy (GTDB): domain Bacteria; phylum Campylobacterota; class Campylobacteria; order Campylobacterales; family Sulfurovaceae; genus Sulfurovum. The sequence continues at coordinate 14,561 of JASFZJ010000053.1, forward strand.
TCAAGAGCAGAGAGACTAAGCTGTTCTTTGACCCAAAAAGTCTCGGCTATAGCAGAAAATCCACTTGCCCCGTAAGCAAAATATATAAGTAGCAGAGGAATATAACGCATTCTTATCGCACGAATAGGTATAAGTAATATATCAAACAAAAGTGGTCCTTTATTAAACTAGATTATGAATTTTATCATATTTTCTTAATGGTATGTGTGTTGATTGTATAAAATTATTATGTAACTACTGAAAACTTTATTAAATTAACTTAAATTTAACTATTAATAGCATAGAATTGAAACTAAGAAAATTTCAGAAATTTAGAAAAAAGGATAATTATGTCAAGATTGATAATAATGGGTGGTGGAGTTTCAGGACACACCGCAGCAACATTTGCTAGAAAATGGCTCGGAAAAGAGCATGAAGTAGTTGTAGTAACTCCAAATTCACAATGGAATTGGATTCCCTCAAATATTTGGGTTGGTGTAGGACAGATGACAAAAAAAGATGTTACTTTCCCTTTAGCTCCTGTATATAAAAAAGCAAATATAGACTATAGACAAGCAAAAGCTGTATCTATCCATCCACATGGAAAAGCTGATAGTGATGATGCTTATCTGACTATTGAATATACAGAAGATGGTAAAGAGGGTCAAACAGAAGAGCTTTCGTATGACTACCTTATCAATGCAACAGGACCAAAACTAAACTTTGGTGCAACTGAAGGTCTAGGTGAGGGTTCAAATCTTGGTGAGCATACAGTATCTGTATGTACAGCAGAACACGCAGAACATGCAAGCCAAGAGCTTCTAAAAATCTTTGCAAAAGCAAAAGCTGGTGAGAGACAAAAGATACTTGTAGGTACAGGTCATGGTATGTGTACTTGTCAAGGTGCGGCATTTGAGTATATCTTCAATATTGAACACGAAGCTAAAAAAGCTGGTGTAAGAGATATGTTAGATATTAAATGGATTTCAAATGAGTCTTTCCTAGGTGACTTTGGAATGGGTGGACTTCATATGAAAGTTGGTGGTTATGCTGTTAGTTCAAAACTATTTGCTGAATCACTATTTGCTGAGAGAGATGTAGATTGGATTGTTGGTGCGCATGTAAACAAAGTAGAAGCAGGGAAAATTCATTATGAACTTCTTGATGGTTCTATGGGTGAAGAGAGTTTTGACTTCTCTATGCTTATCCCTCCATTTGCAGGTGTTGGTCTCAAAGCTTTTGATAAAGCAGGTGAAGATATCACAGATACAATTTTCGCTCCAAATGGATTTATGAAAGTTGATGCAAACTATGCAGCTGGTGCGTATGAAAACTGGAAAGCAAGTGACTGGCCTAGAACATACCAAAATCCTACATTTAAAAATATGTTTGCTTGTGGTATTGCATTTGCTCCTCCACATCTCATCTCCAAACCAATGAGTAGTCCAAATGGAACTCCTATTAATCCAACTCCTCCAAGAACAGGTATGCCATCAGGTATTATCGGTAAAGCAGTTGCTCACTCTGTATGTGATATGATTAACAATGGTAGTAATGCTCATTTACATGAAGCATCAATGGCTGAAATGGGTGCAGCTTGTGTAGCATCTGCTGGTAAAGGTATATTTAGTGGTACAGCTGCTGCGATGACTGTATTCCCTGTTGTTCCAGACTTTGAAAAATATCCAGGAACTGGTAGAGATACCAAATATACATTTGGAGAGATAGGACTAGCAGGTCACTGGATTAAACATATCCTACATCACCTATTTATCTACAAAGCAAAACTTAAGCCAGGTTGGACTCTTATCCCTGAATAAGAGAAAGTTATTATCAATCAAAATATAGAAGATTTTTCTTCTATTAAAAAAATTATAAAAAAGGAAACACTATGAGCGTAAAAAAAGAAGAAGTAAACTTTGGAAAAAATGATAATTTTAACCTAACAATGATACCTGGTAAATTTGCAAAAGGTATGAGAACTTGTAAAATATTTCAAATATTTAGATTTATGGTTATAAATATAAAAATGTTAATTGTTGTAAGAAAAAGTCACTAAGACTATTTCTTAACCTTTTTGCATTTTATCACAATCATAGACGATATAATGCAAGTAAGAAGCAGGATAAGGATTGGATAGAGCTTTTAATTAATTTTATTGAGGGTGTTCAACCCTCATTTTTTCTTTAGATAGCTATTTTTAGACTCTTTTTTTAGTTGAAGTATCTATTTGATTTTTGCTTGGTGAAGTATTATTACCTATCACAGATACATAATCTGCGATAATAAAATAAGTAAAATCACTACAAAAAATGGAAAAAGGTGAGAGGTAAAAAGCCACGGATTTATTTTGAAAAATTTCTGATTAAATCCTCTAACTCCTAGCCATAGACCCAAAAATGCTTTGATAGATAAAACTATCTGAAAATAGCTCAATCCATTTGGACTAATTTTGCCAAAGACCTCTATAAACATATATATACCAGTAGCTACAGCAATTAGTAGAGCATTGGGTACTACTTTTCGTACATGCATCATAATAGCCTCTCGTGCTTTTGCAGTCTCATCTGCTGTTAATGTCTCTTTCATCTTAACCATAAAGAGATTATCTACTATCAAAAATCCTCCGTAGATGAAGACGGCGTATATGTGAATGATGTGTATTATATTATATGTCATTTTTGTCCTTTTGAATATATTTTATTTGAAAATTATATCATCATTTGAGTTATTTATCAAATCTTTTTACCAAAAAAATAGATTTGTTTCTTTGGTTAATCACTTGTAACTTTTGATACTTCTTATATAATTACTACAAACAATTAACACCCCAAAAGCAAAAAAAAGGTAAAATTCTCTTATGATAATATATGGAAAACAACTCTGTCTTTATGCCCTAAAGCATCATTCAGAAAAAATAAAAACGGTTTATGTGGCAAACAAGAGTGAAAATAGCAAAGATGTACTACCAAAAGAGCTATTTCATCAATACCATGACAAGATTAAATTTCTTGAAGAGAAGTGGGCTATGTCTATGGCAAAAGGTGGTAATCACCAAGGGTTATTAATTGAAATGGAAGAGTTTGAACAGACCTCTTTTGATGATATTAAGAGAAGCTCTTTTATTGTGGTGCTTGATGGTCTCACTGATGTAGGTAATATTGGAGCAATTGTTCGCTCTGCTTACGCTTTGGGGGCTGATGGGATTATAGCCTCAGGTGTGAAGAGTCTCAATTTCTCTGCGATTGCACGGACTAGTTCTGGGGCGATGCTTGATATGCCTTTTATGCTCTCACCCAATATCCTAGATAATCTCAATGAATTATCTCAACAAGGATTTAAGTTTTATGGTGCATCTATGGATGGTAGAGATATAAAAGATATGAACTTTAGTCAAAAACGAGTGCTTATCTTGGGTAGTGAGGATAAAGGTATATCCAAAAAGGTACTTTCTAAAGTGAAAAACAGAGTCTCAATAGAGATGAAACACGCCTTTAATTCGCTTAATGTGAGTGCGGCGGCTTCAATTTTAATACATAGGATGAGTTATGCAGTTAAATGATATTTTGGAAGCATATAGTATAAGGGATATAAGTCGCAAGACAAATATATCAGAAAATAACTTACAAAATCTCTTGGATATGAAGTTTGAGACTCTAAATAAACTCAAAACAATGGGCTTTATCTCTATTTTGGAGAGAGAGTTTAATGCTGATTTAGGAGATTTTAAAAATATCTCTGATGACTACTATCGACAAAATAAAGAAGAGTATCACTATGCACTAAAAGGAAATATAGAAGAGGTGAAGAGTAAAGGTAACTCCAAATTGTTGATAGTAGTAATACTCTTAATATTTGGATATGCTTCATGGTATTTTTTTATGCAGTTTGATAAAAAACACCTAAGCTCTCTCAATCCATTTGGTGATGATGACTTGACTATCGAGAATAATATCTCTAAAGTAATAGATACCAACAGCTCAAAAGTAGCCGTTATAACTGTAATAGAAGATAAGCCAAAGATTGATATTACGACTATACTTAATACTCCTCTAGTGGATATAAATAGTAGCAATATAAACAGTGATATTAAAGATGATGTACCTGTAAAGTCTAATATTAAAGTGATAGAGAAAAATGAGACAATTATCATAATTCCTAAGGTAGAAGAGCCTAAAGTAATAGTTGAAAAGACGAATATAGTCATAATAGAGCCATCAAGAAGATTGTGGTTTGGTATAAGAAATATAAAAACCAAAAAAAGAGACCAGTTCTCTATTGCTAAGCCGTATAAATTAGATGTGAGTAAAAAGAGTTGGCTAGTGGCTACAAGTCCAGCATCTTTTTATCTAATTGTAAATGGTAAGAAAACATACTACAAAGGTGGAAAAGCCCAATATCTTAAAATAACAAAAGATGGTGTAGAGAAACTTACCAAAAGAGAGTATGTAAGAAAAGGTGGTTGGAAACAGTGGTAACTCTAGGCAGTTATGAGTATAAATTTTTAAGGAGAGTGTAAGATGTTTGAAGAGATACAGTTTGAGAAGATAAATAGACTACCCAAATATCTTTTTGCAGAGATTAATGAGCTAAAAATGCAACTAAGACGAGATGGTGAAGATATTATAGATTTCTCTATGGGAAATCCTGATGCACCTACGCCTCAACCGATTATAGATAAGCTCTGTGAGACAGCTATGAAACCCAAAACTCACGGATATAGTGCAAGTAAAGGTATCTATAAACTCCGTCTTGCGATGGCAAATTGGTATAAAAGAAAATATAACGCAGACCTTGACCCAAATACAGAAATAGTAGCCACAATGGGAAGTAAAGAGGGTTATGTACACCTCGTTCAAGCTATCTCCAACCCAGGAGATGTGGCTATTGTTCCTGACCCTACTTATCCTATTCACTCACAAGCGTTTATATTGGCAGGGGCAAATGTAGAGAAGATGAAGCTTGTATTTGATGAGGAGACCTTTGAGGTAGATGAGGATAGATTTTTAGCAGATGTAGAAGAGTCACTAGACAACTCCGTGCCACAAGCTAAGTTTTTGGTAGTAAATTTCCCTCACAATCCAAGCACAGCTACCGTGACACCTCAGTTTTATGAGAGATTAGTAGCCCTAGCAAAGAGAAGAAGATTTTATATTATCTCTGATATAGCTTATGCTGATATTACTTTTGATGGATATAAGACTCCTTCTATTATGGAAGTTGAGGGTGCAAAAGATGTAGCTGTAGAATCATACACACTCTCAAAGTCATATAATATGGCAGGGTGGAGAGTAGGATTTATAGTAGGAAACAAAAAGCTAATAGGAGCTTTACAGAGTATTAAGTCGTGGCTAGATTATGGTATGTTTACTCCAATTCAAGTAGCTGCTACTGTGGCTCTTGATGAGCATGATTATATTCCTAAGAAGCAGATAATTCCTCTCTATCAAAAGAGAAGAGATGTGATGATAAGCTCTTTTGGTAAAGCAGGATGGAGATTGGCAAAACCAAATGCTTCTATGTTTATATGGGCAAAAATTCCTGAGATTGCTAGAGATATGGGGTCGTTAGAGTTTTCAAAACAACTTCTTCTCAAAGCAGGAGTTGCTGTAAGTCCAGGGATTGGATTTGGTAAATATGGAGATGAATATGTCCGTATAGCACTTATAGAAAATGAAAATAGAATTAGACAAGCAGGAAGAAATATCAAAAAGTTTCTCAAAGAGATTGAAGAGGCAAAAAGGAATATATAATGATTAAGATAGGAATTTTGGGTGTAGGTACAGTTGGCACGAGTGTAGCGAAGATACTAGAAGAGAACGCCGACATCATAGAAGCAAGAGCAGGTAAAAAGATAGTAGTCAAGTCAGGTGTAGTCAAAAATTTAGCCAAAGATAGAGGTTTGTCTATTATTATCACTGATAATCCACTTGACATTGTAGATGACCCTGAGATAGATATAGTGGTTGAGCTTATGGGTGGAGTAGAAGAGCCTTATAAATTTGTCAAAAAAGCTCTTGAAAACGGTAAAGCTGTAGTAACTGCCAACAAAGCCCTACTAGCATATCATAGATACGAGCTTCAAAATATAGCAGGAGATATTCCTCTAATGTATGAAGCGAGTACAGCAGGAGGAATACCCATTATCGGTGCTATGCGTACTGGATTGTCTGCCAATCATATAGACTCTATCCAAGGGATTATGAACGGAACTTGTAACTATATGCTTACAAAGATGATAAATGAGGGAGCGAAGTATGATGAGATACTTTTAGAGGCACAAGAGCTAGGATATGCAGAAGCAGACCCCACATTTGATGTAGGTGGATTTGACGCTTCACACAAGCTTTTAATTTTAGCAAGTATCGCCTATGGCATAGATGCCAAACCAGAAGATATACTCATAGAGGGTATAGAAAATATCACTCAGACAGATGTAGAGTTTGCCAAAGAGTTTGGATATGAAATCAAACACTTAGGAATTGCCAAAAGAGTGGATAGTGGGATAGAGCTTAGAGTTCACGCTACTATGATACCTATAGAGAGTATGATAGCCAAAGTAGATGGTGTAATGAATGCCGTAACTGTAGTTGGTGACAAAGTCGGAGAGACTATGTATTATGGAGCAGGAGCTGGTGGAGATGCCACAGCATCAGCCGTGATAGCTGATATAGTCGATATTGTCAGAGGTAATCAAGGACCAATGTTGGGCTACAAAAAAGGGCTAGAATCAGGACTAAAGCTACTAAGCAGAGATGAGATTATCACTCAATATTATCTAAGACTAGAAGTTGATGACCAAAGAGGTGTATTGGCAATAATCGCCCAAACTTTGGGAGAGTTTGATATATCTATAGAGGCGATGCTTCAAAAGCCAACTAAAAATGAGACTATAGCAAAGCTTCTATTCACAACTCATCTATGTAAAGAGAGTAAAATGCAAGAGGCTATTAAAGCACTAGAGAAGCTAGATGTAGTGATAGGAACTATTGCTATGATTAGGATTGAGAAGTAGTACACAATAAAATTTCAAGAGGTAAAATATATTATGAATAAGATGACAGGAGAAAGTATGAATATAGTAAATGAAAATATACAAGTTGTGCGTGTGTAAAAATGGCTACTACAATGACAAAAGAAGAGTTTTATAAATTTGGTATAATGATGCAAGAGAACTCAAATATTTTATTTGTGAACAATAAATATCATACAAGTGTATATCTTGGAGGTTATGTTTTAGAAGCTTATATTAAAATGATATTAATATATAAAGGTAAGGAAGATTATATTGGACACCTTGGGGATAGTGAATTTTTAAATAAATTTAGAAGTGTCATATCTACACACCCTGAGTTTTCAGATAATATTTTACAAACTACAAATATAAATTATCCTAAAATGTTATTTAATGGTCAAGGCAATAACACAACAAAAGCAAGTTGGAAAATAGAGCATAGATATAAAGTAGATAATTGGACAGATGAAACATTTTGTCAAAAGGTACAATTAGAAGTGCAAAATATAAAAAGTTCATTAATGGAAATTAGAATAACAATGGGGTTAAATTTATGATTACAACAATAAAATTACAAGAAATAAGAACAATAATTGAAAAGTATGAAGATATAGAATATAGAATAATTAATAATACTATTGGTAAAAATTTAATTTTATTAAATTTAAAAAATGAAGACTTACTGTTAGAGCTAAAGGAATATGATAAATATATTCAAGAGATTATCTTTGAATCAAATGAAAATGAAGATAAATTATTTATTAAAGAAATCAAATCAATTTGTGAAAATAAAAATGACATTGCACATAGAAATATTAGCTATATAAATTGGAATAGAAAGTCGAAAATAGAAAAAATAAATAATGTTATATCAGGCTATTCTTTTAAAGGTGGTATGGGTAGAAGTAGTACATTAGCTTATTTATCATATTTTTATTATTTACTTGGTAAAAAAGTAGTTGTATTGGATTGTGATTTTGAAGCACCTGGAATTGCTAGTATGTTTTTTGAAAGAGAAACAAGAGAAACAAAAGCAGGTGTTTTAGATTATTTAATTGATTTAAATATTGAAAATGAACCTAAATTAGACAACTACTTCATGCAAAGTGAAGTTAGTGATAATTCTGGCAATTTATATTTATTCCCATCTGGTATTGATTTTGACATAGATAATTATATTAATAAAATATCAAAAATAGATTTCAATTCACAAACTTATACAAGTAATTTTATTAAACTATTAAAACATATAGAAAATATTTTAAAGCCTGACTTGATATTTGTAGATTTAAGAGCAGGATTAAATGAATCTAATGGTGCTATATTGAAGAATATTTCAGATACTAATTTATTATTTTTTAATAGTGAAGAGCAGAATGAAGATGGCTTAAAAATTATTCTTAATTTATTAGATAACACAAATGATAATATAATTATGAATAGTACAATAAGATACTCAGATACAACGACAAGAAAAATATATGAAGATAAATTAAATTTATTTTTAAAGGATATTTTTCCTAAATTTGATAAATCTAAAAATATTTTAGTTCCTCATAAGACAAAATTATTAGAAAATAATATTAATACATTTAAAATGTTTGTAGAAGATGAACAAAATAAATCAAGTGAAGACTTTTATATAAAAGATATTATTAAATTTATAAATAATAAATATATAAAGGATGAAGATATCTCTATTGGAGTATTTCCTAAAATAGTAGATGATAAATCTATTTTAAGTAAATTAAAAGAAGCATTTTCAAAATTAACTGCAAAAGAAAGTTTTAAAGATAATAATTTAGAATACTTCTATTTAAAAGATGATATCTCAACAATTATAAATGAACAGATTTTTTTAATCTTGGGAGCAAAAGGTTCAGGTAAATCTACTCTTTTTGAAGTTTTTATAAGACATCATAAGGATATATTGAAGAATTTAAATACAAATAATAATAATTATATTGAAGGATTTTCAGAAGATATTAAATCTGAAATTTCAGATGATTACATATTAAAACTAAATAAAATATCCAATGAAAAAGCAGATAAAAAAAGATTTTGGAAATGCTTAACATTATTTCAATTGGAAAATAAATTAGATATAAAAGATAGATTTTTTATAGATATTATTGATATTAGCAATAAGTTTAATGATATTGACATAGGATTGGAAGTTGATGATAAATTAAAAAAGATTAATATAAAACTATTAGAAGATGAACAAATGATTACATTAGTTTATGATGAATTAGATAGTGGGTTTATAAAAGAAAATGAAATATATATACAAGAACTTATATCATTTTGGCAAGATAATATTTATAAATATAGTAATGTAAGGTCAAAGATATTATTGAGAACAGATATTTTTGATAGATTAGATATTTTAAATAGAACACATTTAGAACTAAATAAATATGAATTGATATGGAAAGAAAAAGAAATATTATCATTAATATTAAAAATATTTATAGCTGTACTTTCAGAAGATGAATTAGAAAAAATAAATTTATTAGATATTGTGAAAAATAAAAAGAATAAAGAAGTTATATATGATATTGATAAAATTAGAAAAGCTATATATTTTATTTTTAATAAAAGAGTATCTGTAAATAGACCAACAATGGATAAATGGATAATGACAAGATTATCAGATGCAAAAGGTTTAATTACACCAAGAGTTATTTATAAGTTTATGGCTGAATCAATAAGCATGGAACTATCTTCTATAACAAAAGAAGATAAAAAATATTTACTAACTTCTTTTACAAAAAACTGGGAAAACATATTAAGTAAAGTTTCTAATCATAAAAGAGATGAGTATAATGAAGAATTTAAAGATAATACTAAAATATATGAAAAAATCAGAAAGATAGGACAACGAAGTTTTACTTTTGCAATATTTAAAAAACAATATTCTAAAATCACTGATAAAACTGTTAAAAATGATTTAAATAAATTAGTGAAGAGTGGATTTATAAATTATAATGAAATATCTAAAAAGTATCAAGTTGCTTATATTTATACTTATGGATTGGGATTAAAAATTAACAGAAGTAAAACTAAACAAGAAGATGATTAATGAAAATACAATTTGAAAGTAAGTTAGACTATCAAAATAATAATATCTTACTAGACAAAGCAATATCCATAATAGATAATGGTAGAAAAAAAGTAATAGAAGCTATTTATAATGAATCTACAAAAAGTTATTATAGACTTGGAGAGCTTATCATTACCGAGGAACAGCAAGGTGAAATTAAAGCTGAGTATGGTAAAAAAACTATTGAAAACTTATCAAAAAAGCTTACTATAAAGTACGGAAAAGGCTTTTCTGTTTCAACATTGTGGGATTGTAAAAAGTTTTTTCTAAAACTCCAATCACTGACTGGAGAATTGAATTTTAAACTATCTTTTACTCATTATACTTATCTTATTCGTTTAGAAGATGATGAGATGAAATTTTATGAACAGTATGCAATAGAACAAAATCTTACAGTAAGACAACTCCAAAAAGCAGTTCAAAACAATACTATACTTAGAGTTGATGAAAATCAAAAAGTTTTAAGTATAACACCCTCAAAACCAAAAGATATTATCAAAGACCCTTATATATTAGACTTTTTAGGTTTAGATGAGATAATAGAAGGGGAAGAAAAACTTTTAGAATCTAAACTTATAGAGCATTTAGAGAAGTTTTTACTTGAACTTGGTCGTGGATTTGCTTTTGTGAAAAAACAATATAGACTTACATTATCTGAAGATAATTATTATGCTGATTTAGTATTTTACAATATTTCTTTAAAATGTTATGTAGTCATAGAGCTAAAAACTCGAAAGTTAAAACATCAAGATTTAGGACAATTACAAATGTATGTAAATTATTTTGTAGTGAAAAAAATGACAATGTTGTAAAATATACACTTCCAGAAGACAATGAGCATATTTTTGCTAGTAAATATAAACTGTATCTTCCATCTTTAGAAGAGTTAAAAAATGAATTAGAGAGTAATAAATGAAAATACAATTTGAAAGTAATTTTTCTGTATCAAAAATGAATGATAACTTATTTCATAGTATGGATTTTTCAGTTGAGATGTAAATAATAAAAAAGGAAAAATAAATGGCAAAAGACCACTATTTTGATATAACGGCGAAGCTTGATATGATGGAGCTTAAAAATGCTCTTGTGATGGCAGAAAAAGAGGTATCTACAAGGTTTGATTTCAAAGGTGTATTAGCAGAGATTAATCTCAATGAGACAGCAAAGACTTTAACTCTAAGTAGCTCAACAGATAGCAAGATAGACGCTCTCAAAGATATTCTTATCTCTAAGCTTATCAAGAGAGGTATCGCAGGGAAATCACTCGAAGAGGTCAAGACCGAGGGAATATCAGGAGGCAATACTAAGGTTATATACCGTATAGTTGATACCATAGAGAAAGATGAAGCCAAAGAGATAGTCAAAGCGATAAAAGCCCTCAAACTCAAAGTTACTCCATCTATTCAAGGTGACGAAGTGCGAGTATCAGGCAAAAAGATAGATGAGCTACAGAAAGTAATGGCAGAAGTTAAGACGCTAGAGTTAAAAGCTCCTTTGGTATTTGGTAACTTCAAATAGATGAGAACAGATGAAGATTTTATAGCTATAGGTCTATACAAAGATATGCTCAACAAAGCCCAACTAGAACTGCTAGGAGAGAGTTATCCTCCTAGTGATGGTTGGGAGAGTCGTGTAATAAATCTTGATATTTCCTCACGAGATGTCAATCTATTTCTATTTCTAAAAGGTGATTTATCTCTAAAAGCTCAAAAACAGATTATCTCCAACTACAAACTTGTAGCTGATTTTCATAAATCGAAAAAAGAGACTTCCACACCACAAACAAAACCCAAAAGCGTAAATACCAATCAAACACTCACAATATATTGTGATGGAGCATGTCAAGGCAACCCAGGGAGAGCAGGAAGTGGCATAGCAATATATGAGGGCAAGGATAAACCCACACTACTCTATGGCGATTTTGTAGCAAATGGCACAAACAATATAGCCGAACTAAACGCCCTCAAAAAAGCTCTATTAATCTCCAAAGATAGAGCCAAATCCCTAATATATTCTGATTCCAAATATAGTATAGACTGCATAACCAAATGGGCATACTCATGGCAAAAAAACAACTGGCAAAAAAAGAGTGGAGAGATAAAAAACCTAGAACTCATCAAAGAGATACACGCCCTATATGATGGTATCAAAGGTAAAATAACCATCAAACACATCAAAGGACACTCAGGAGTAGAGGGTAATGAATTAGCCGATAGAATGGCTGTCTATGCTGTGTCTAGCAAGAGCTTTGAGTATAAAGAGTATGAGTATAGTCGTGTGGGTGAGGTGCTTTAGGCTTTTAGTCAAACCCCACAAAAGGGGTTTATAAGAAGTAGGGTAGAATGATGATTACATCATACCTCCCATACCACTCATATCTGGCATCGCAGGTTGTGCTGAGGGAGCTTCTGGTATATCTGATACAGTCGCTTCTGTAGTGAGTAATAGACTTGCCACAGAAGTAGCGTTTAGAAGTGCTACTCTAGCTACTTTGAGTGGGTCGATGATACCTGCTTCTATCATATTTACATACTCTCCTGTAGAGGCATCAAATCCACGATTTTTATCATTGGAGTGAGGATTAGTAGCTACTTTATGAGCTACCACTCCAGCGTCAAATCCAGCATTTTCTGCTATCTGTTTGAGTGGAGCGTATATAGCTCGTAGGACAATCTCTGCACCTATAGCTTGGTCTCCTTCTAGCGAGAGATTGACCGATTGAGCTGCTCTGATAAATGCTGCACCTCCACCGATTACTATACCCTCATCTACAGCAGCCTTGGTAGCACTTAGTGCGTCATCTACTCTATCTTTTTTCTCTTTCATCTCTGTTTCAGTTGCTGCTCCTACTTTGATTACAGCTACTCCACCACTTAGTTTGGCTAATCTCTCTTGGAGTTTTTCTTTGTCATATTCACTTGTAGTTGTAGAAATTTGAGTTCTTATCTCTGCTACTCTATTGGCTACAGCCTCTTTGTCACCTTTACCATCTACTATTACACTATTGTCTTTGTCTATTATTACTCTTGTAGCCTGACCTAACTCTGCTAGAGTAGTAGTCTCTAGTGAGAGTCCTAGCTCATCAGTGATAAGTCTAGCACCTGTTAGCGTAGCAATATCTGTAAGCATTGCCTTTTTTCTATCCCCAAATCCAGGGGCTTTGACTGCTACTATGTTTAGTACACCTTTGAGACGGTTAAGTACAAGTGTAGTCAATGCTTCACCCTCTACATCATCAGCGATTATAAGTAGTGGTCTTCCTGTCTTTTGGATTTGCTCCAATACAGGTATGAGGTCTTTTAGAGATGAGATTTTATTATCTGTGATAAGAAGTAAAGGATTTTCAAGCTCACAAGTCATCTTTTCACTATTGGTCACAAAATATGGAGATAGATAACCTCTATCAAACTGCATTCCCTCAACCACTTCAAGGTCATCATTGATACCTTTTGCCTCTTCTACGGTGATTACACCATCTCTACCCACTTTCTCCATAGCTTCTGCGATAAGATTACCGATAGCCTCATCAGAGTTAGCAGAGATTGTAGCTACTTGTGCTATCTCTTTTTTATCTTTTACCTCTGTGGACATCTTTTGAAGCTCTTCAATAATAGCCAATGTTGCTTTGTCCATTCCTCTCTTGACCTCTATAGGGTTTGCTCCTGCTGTGATGTTTCTTAGACCCTCTTTAAAAATAGAGTGAGCTAATACAGTAGCTGTAGTAGTACCATCTCCTGCCTCATCAGCCGTATTAGATGCTACTTCTTTTACAAGTTGAGCACCCATATTTTCTAAACTATCTACAAGCTCTATCTCTCTAGCTACACTTACACCATCTTTTGTGATATGAGGAGCTCCATAACTTTTTTGGATAAGTACATTTCGTCCACGAGGTCCCATTGTCACTTTAACAGCGTCTGCTAATTTAGTTACACCTCTATATAACCCATTTCTCGCTTCATCTGAATAGAATATCTCTTTTGCCATTTTAAAAATCCTTTAATTATCTATCTAATATTACAATTATTGGTGCGTTGGGAAACACACCCTACAACTTATTTAATAAGACCCAATACCTCTTTACTCAAAAGTATAAGATACTCTCTACCCTCTATAGTAATCTCCATACCAGAAAAACTAGCAAACACTACTGTATCATCAACATTGATACCATCTTCTTTTGCATCAGGTCCAACTGCTACTACTTTGCCCTCAAGTGGCTTCTCTTTTGCCGTATCAGGAATGATTATACCTGATGCTGTTGTGTTAGATTGCTCTTGACGAATAACTAAAACTCTATCTTTTAATGGTTCAAATGCCATATTTATTCCTTTTGTGTATTAAATTTATCGTATTCTAACGAAATTAACTAAAATACTATTGACATCTAAGGAAAGTTACGATAAAATTCCGTCTCTTCAAAATATAAAGTGGTAAGGTAGCTCAGCTGGTTAGAGCGCTGGTCTCATAAGCCGGAGGTCGAGGGTTCGAGTCCCTCTCTTACTACCATCTACATAGTACACTATCTATATTTCATACTTACTTTTTATAATCTTTTGGCACTGTTTGGCACTGTTTGGCACTATTCTGTCACTGTTTTTTTATATTTTTTATATCTTAATTTTAATATTAAGGATTTAAGATGCTGAAAACTACGGGAAAAGCAAAACTTAATGAAAAATATGCTTTAATACGAGAAAAAGAGAATCAATGACCTTACCTAAATACATAAGCAAGTTAACAAATTTATTCACAAACAAAAGAACAAAAGCAAAAATAGAGAGTTTAACAAAAAAATAATAGAGTATAAAACACCAAAGATTTATACAATAAGTGCAGATAGAAATGAATATGAGAGGAACAAAACTTTGCTAGATAATTCACTCAACGAGGTATTAGATGATAAGAAAATATCAGAGGCTCTAAAAGAGAATAGTATAGAAAAGTTTTCTGGAAAGAAGAGGGTATATATTCCATCAGACCATTGTGATATAAGAAAAAAACACTCTTGGAAGATGGAGAATATTGGTAAAGTATTAGATTTAGATAAAAAGATAACCAATGGATTCTCAACATTGGCATCAATTATATCGTTATGTCACATACATGATAGGTTTGGAGATATGAGTAAATATTTTGAACATATTGACCAAGAACTAAAAGATGAATTTGTAATAAGAGGCACAGCAACAAGAGTTTCAAATCAGACAAAATTAAATGGAAAAGGCAATACCATTAAGGTAAAACTCGTAGATTCAGAGTTTGCAAATAGAGATAGCCAAGTGATAGAAAAGCTAAGATTAAAAGG
>JASFZJ010000054.1:0-9731 GCA_045267865.1 Sulfurovum sp.
TACTTTTGATGCTATGAATACCCAAAAAAAACTCTAGATATTATTGAAGAAAGTGGTTCAAAATACATCGCTAAAGTTAAAGATAATCAAGCTACTCTTTTTGATACAATAGATAAAATATCAAGAGACTCAGAACCAACAAGTAGTTACTAGCCTTTTTATTATATAAGAATTCGTTTAGTAAAGTGTGGATATGTTGGTGCTATTATTTTCTTTCCATTGGATATTGTAGCTTATTTGAGATTAATGGTTGGTTTGATTATACAAACGAAAGAATAAAAATTTGGCTATAATAAAATCAAAGGATAGCTGATGATAACAAATGAAGAATTGACAAATGCGATATTACGATTGGAAAAAGCACAAGAGAAAACTGATGAGCAGATGAAAAAGACTACCGAACAGACAAGCATAAAAATGGATAAAATGATGAAGTCTATCAAACAAGTCTCTCAAAATATAGATGGAGTCAATAAATCTATAGGTTTAGAAGTAGAAGATTTCTTTTATTCATTACTCAAAAAAAATCCAACTATTGCTAATGTAAACTTTGATTATGTATATCAGAATGATAAAAGGAATTTAAAAGGTGAGACACAAGAGATTGATATATTATTGGAAAATGGAAACCATATAGCAGTGGTAGAGGTTAAAAATAGAGTTAGCCAAAATAGTATAGACCAATTAGATAATATAATGGATAACTTCTACTATTTTCATAGAGATTATGAGGATTATAAACTTATAGGTGCATTAGCAGGTAAAATATTCCCAAAACATCTACAAGAACAAACTCTCAAAAAAGGTTATAGCGTAATCACTCAACAAGGTGACCATATAGAGCAGATAAATCCCAAATAGTATGATTTTATGGGAGTGAGAGAAAAGAGATAGAAGCTCCAGCTTCGTTATGCCTTATCGGTAATTAAACTTCTAAATAAAATACACATAGGTATTCCACTGCTCGAGCTATGGAACGATTAATTATCTTAGATAGTTTTAGGCATTCCACCTTGAAAAGTTGAACGAGAGAAAACTATTGTTTTAAAGTAAATAATAGATAAAATGATACAAAGGTATAGAGTTCAAATCAAAAGCCTAATATTATATTCAAAAGGAATAGAAAAATGCAAAAAAATATAAGTTTTATCTTTGATACGGAGACAAATGGTTTTGCTAATTGTAGTGTGTTATCAATAAGTTATATAATTTCTCAAAATAATAATATATTACATCAAGATACAAGGTATTATTTTTCACAAGAACCATATAATCATCATGCATTTCAAGTGCATGGACTAGATGAAGAGAGTATTGATGATAAAAGAGCTAAAAATAAATACCCTTTATATTTTGAAGATGATAAGAATTGGTTAATAGATATTTTCAATAAATATAATGTAGATAATATTGTAGCTCATAATTTAAGTTTTGATACTAAGTTTTTACCTCAAGAGATAAAAAACAAAATAAAAAATAAAGAGTATTCTACATTTTGCACTATGCAACAAAATAGACATATCACAAAAAATAATAAAGCTCCCAAATTAATAGAAGCTTGTAAATTATATAATATTAAATTTGATGAATATAATGCTCATAGTAGTGATTATGATACTTTGAAATGTTTTGAAGTTTTTGTTAAGACTATTGTTTAAAAGAAAAATTTATATATTTAGAGTTATTAAATTAAATAAGGGTAGTTATGTTTATTGAGGCAGGATTTGTAATAGCGATATATTTTGGGTTTAGATTAAAAGAGAAAAAAGAGAAAAAATATCCTAAAAAAAGACCAAAAATTTATAAAAATATGCATGATATAAAAAAAGAACGAAATGCTGTATCTAAAGATATGATTTTTGACAAAAAAGAGCTGACTAAAGAGGACGAGGAGAAAAGATTAAACCGAAATTTAAAAGTTAGCTCATCACAATTAGTTGTTGCAGGGGTTCGTCATTTTTATCCTCCAATTGCACCTCTGTATTTAGCTTTATATACATATTCAAGTTTTTCTTTTTTTAGAAATGCTGAAAAATCCTTAAAAAATAAAAAAATAAATAATGATGTTCTCACTACCGTTATGAGTTTAGTAGCATTAGGTACGGGTCAATATATTGCATTGGGGATACTAAATGTCTCTTACTCAATTGGTGATGCTATTATTTCAAAAACACGCAGAGGTTCTGAAAGTATCTTGGCAAATAGTTTTGATACTTTCCCCAATAAAGTTTGGTGTGTTAAAAATGGCATTGAGATTGAGTTTGATTTAGAAGATATAAAAGAGGGTGATGTTGTAATTATTAGTATTGGAGATACTATAGTTATTGATGGTGTAGTGGTTGATGGTACTGCCATAGTAGATCAACATACATTAACAGGTGAATCACAACCTGCTGAAAAGACTATAGGTGATAGAGTTTTTGCTTCTACGCTTTTAGTTAATGGTAAGATATATGTAAAAGCTGAAAAGACAGGCAAAGAGACAACGATTTCTAATATAGATAATCTACTCAATAACTCAATTAATTTTAAATCAAAGATACAATTAAAAGGTGACCAGTGGGCTAATAATTCTGCTTTACCTTTTCTTGTTGCAGCAGGTGTGGGTGGTATAGTTTTTAATCCTGCCATTGGACTTTTGATTTCTAGTGCTAGTTACGGTAATGGTATTAGAATTCTTGCACCTCTTGTTACATATACGCATACCAAAATAGCTTCTATGAAAGGTGTACTAGTTAAAGATGGTAGAATATTTGAGAAGTTAGAAGAAGTTGATACTATACTATTTGATAAGACTGGTACTTTAACAAATGATGTGCTTAAAGTGGGAGATATAGAGGTATATAACGATTATAGTAAAACTACAATATTAAAATATGCAGCAGCAGCAGAGTGTAAAATGACACACCCTATTGCAAAAGCGATATTAAGTGAAGCAAAAAAGTTAGATTTGGACTTACCACATATCAGCGAAGCAAACTATAAAATTGGATTTGGAATAAATGTTAAAATTGAAGATAAGTTGATACAAGTTGGTAGCCAAAAGTATATGAAGTTAGAATCAATTGAAATTAGCCAAGAGATTGAGCATGTTATGTATAAAGTACATGAAGAGGGAAACTCTTTAATTATGTTGGCTGTGAATAAAGAGATTGTTGGTACTATTGAGATAAAAGCTACGGTAAGACCTGAAGTACAAGCATTAATTCACAAGTTAAGAGAAGAAGGCATCAAAAATATGTCAATAGTTTCAGGAGACCATGAGCAACCTACTAAAAGATTAGCAAATCTATTAGGTTTAGATGGCTATTATTATGATGTACTGCCTCAAGATAAAGCATCAATTGTAGAAAAATTAAAAAAAGAGGGTAAAATAGTCTGTTTTGTAGGTGATGGGGTAAATGATGTGATTGCTATGAAAAAAGCTGATGTCTCTATATCATTGATGGGTGCTACAGTAATTGCAACAGATGTAGCAGATGTTATACTGATGGATGGCTCTTTAACTCATATATCAGACCTAATTAATGCATCAAAAAATTTGGATAGAGATTTAAATAAAATGTTTAAAACTTCAATTATTCCAAGTGGTATTATTTTATTGACTATTCCTATGGGTTTGGGATTTACAACTGCTATGATACTCAAAAATATGATTTTTGCTATGAATTTAAGAAGAGCATTTAAACCACTAAAGGATTATAGAAAATTAGAGTTAGAAAAAATGGAAAGTGAGATTAAAGTAAATGAATAAATTATTATATTTAAGTAGTAATTCAATATAATTCTTACTACTTAAAATGAACAATACAAATAAAATCAAAGGGCTAAAGATATGAAGAAACTAACAACTATACATGTAGATAATTTAAAGATAAGAACAATAATTGGTTTTAATGATTGGGAGCGTGAAAAGAAACAAGATGTTTCAATCTCTTTTTCGTTTAAATATGATATTCAAAAAGCTCTTGAGAATGATAGTAAATATGATATTGTAGATTATAAAAAAATTGTAAAATACATTATAAAAATGGCTGAAAGCTCTAGCTACAATTTACTAGAAACATTGTGTGAACGCGTTTATGAGTATTTACATAGTAATATTCACATAGAAGATATAAACTTATCTACTTCTAAACCAGGAGCTTTGAGATTTACAGATAATGTAAGTGTAATCATATCACAAAAAGAGAGAAAAAATCTATTTATCATTGGTATAGGCTCAAACATAGAGGCAAAGAAGAATGTAAAAAAAGCAAAAAAAGAACTTATTAAATTAGGTAAAATCATAAAAGAGACAAAGATTATAAAAACAAAACCACTTAAGTTTAAACAACAAAATGATTTTTTAAATGGTGCGATAATGATACAATCAGATAAAAGCTTTTGGGATATGAATATTGAATTAAAAGAGATAGAAACACTATTAGGAAGAGTTAGAAATTCCAATAAAAATGGTCCAAGAACAATTGATTTGGACATCTTAACTTATAATAATACCATTACAGATAAAGATGTAAATAGTGTAGATTTTCTTAAAGATTTTGTTAATGAACTCAAATAAGTGGGCTATGGTTACAGGAGGGTCTGATAGAATTGGTAAATCTATTGTACTGCAACTAGTAAAAATGGGCTATAATATCATTATACAATACAATACAAATGAAGATAAAGCTAAAAAACTTCAAAAGAAACTTCAAAAACAAGATTTAGTTTGTCATATAATTCAAATAGACTTTTTAAATATAAAAGAGACACAAAAAAAAATTAAAGATATTTTTAATAAATATAATATATCTGTTGTAGTAAACAACTCTTCTAGTTTTCTAAACTCATCAATTTTAGATGATGGATTAAAGACTTTTAATAAAGTTATTAAAATAAATCTAACAATTCCTTATCTTATCATCAAGAGTTTTCTAAAAATAAGAAAAAAAGGACTCATAATAAATATTTTGGATACCAAAATAACTCAAAATGAGACACTTCATTTAGACTATCTATTGAGTAAAAAGTTTTTATTATCAGCAACAGAGCTACTTGCTTTTCAATCTGCACCAAAAGTTAGAATTAATGCAATATCCCCTGGATTAATATTACCTCCAGAAGATAAAGATATTAATTACTTAAAAGAGTTATCAAAAAAAATACCCTTAAAGAAAATAGGTGATACAAATCATATTCAAGAAGCTCTAAAGTTCTTTATAAAGAATAAATTTGTAACGGGTCAAAATATTTTTTTAGATGGTGGAGAACACCTTGGTCAAAAAATAGATTGATACTAAGTTTATTTCCGAAAAGATGATGATATTATACTCATAAATTCATCTTTTGTTTTTTTCTTCTCTTTAAATATCCCTCTAAGTGCTGAAGTAACTGTTGTAGAACAAATCTTCTGTACACCTCTCATCTCCATACACATATGTCTAGCATCAATCACTACAGCTACACCTTTTGGGTTCACAGCTTCATTTATTGCATCTGCTATCTGTTCGGTTAATTGCTCTTGGATTTGTAATCTTCTTGAAAATACATCAACAACTCTTGGTATTTTAGATAAACCTATCACTTTTCCATTGGGTATATAAGCAATATGTGCTTTGCCAATAATAGGTAACATATGATGTTCACAAGTTGAATATAGCTCTATATCTTTTACTATTACCATCTCATCATTTGTACTCGTAAAGAGAGCTTTTCTCATAATTTCTATAGGGTCTTGGTCATATCCACTACACATAAATTCCCATGCTTTAGTAACTCTTTTAGGAGTATCAAGCAGACCTTCTCGTGAAGGGTCTTCTCCAATATGTTCTAATACTTTTCTTATCGCATCTTCCACTATAATTCCTTTTATTTATACTTATATTAATGCGTATTTTACACTTGTAAATCTAAATATAAGTTTAATGAAAATAAAGCAAAAATAAGAAAAACCGTTCTCTTATTTTTGCTAAGATGTTGGATATACTTACTAATAGCACAATTGTAACCAAAATGTTACTATAAGTCGTTATAATTTAGCTATGAATAGTAAAAATATAGAGATTATAATTATAGAAGATGAAGAGGATATTTTGGAACTTTTGGAGTATCACTTATCTAAAGAGGGATATAGTGTCACAGGATTTTTATCAACTGAAACCGTAGAAGCATTTATGGAACAAGAGAGTCCTTCTCTTATGATAGTAGATAGAAACCTCTCTGGGCTAGAGGGGAGTGAGTTTGTATTTCAAATGCGAGAGATAGGCTATGATATACCTGTAATTTTCCTCACTGCCAAAGATAGAGATATAGACCTTGAAGAGGGTTTTAAAAGAGGTGGTGATGACTATATGACAAAGCCTTTTAGTACCAAAGAATTGATATTGAGGATAGAGGCTCTGCTTCGTCGTAGTGGTGTTCGTTTGGCTGATAAAGTTAAATATAGAGATTTGGTGCTTGATATACAAAAAAGAGAACTATATATAGAAAATAGTCGTATAGAACTCACTAAATTGGAATTTAATCTCCTTAATACTTTTGTTAAAAATCCAAATAGACCACTTGATAGAGATTTTTTGCGTGATGAAGTGTGGGGTGATGATAGTATCAACTTTCATGATAAAACCATCAATGTAGCTATGAATAGACTCAAAAAAAAGATAGACCCAAATGGAATAAAAGAGTATTTTGCTCCAATATGGGGTGTGGGCTATAAACTAATCTAAGTAAAGCCTCTATTCTTTATGATAATCTGTTATAATCTCTAAATTATAACAACACAGCATAAGGAAATAAGGAATATTTTGGAACATATATTACCAGCGTATAAAGACCCACTTTTTAGTATTATGCTTATTTTGGTTATAGCTTTGATTATTGCACTTGTGACTTATGGCTGGGGGATACACAAAGAGTATAAAGAGGAGGGAAACCTTCTTAAATTTTTGGAGAAATTTGATAGCTCTGAATGCTCTCTCAACACAAGCGATATGGTATTTGAACCAAATATGCTCAAACCCCTCTCACTTCTAGCTCAAGCTTTTGAGAATGTAGGTGAGTACCATAAATCTATCAATATATATCTCTATCTTATTAAACATATTAAGTATGAAGTGGCACAAATTGAGCTTATGGAGAGGCTTGGAAATACCTATCTTCACGCAGGATTTTTGGAGCGTTCTAAGTCTATCTATCTTGAAATACTCCGTAAACGCCCACGAAATCCACAGATACTCTATGAGCTTGGTATTGTCTATGAGATACTCCATGAATATGATAAGGCAAAAGAGATTTTAGAGCCACTTCAAATATTGGGTGAAGATACCTCTTCACTAGCAAAATTTTGGGAATATTCATCACTCTCTTATGATAAGAAAATAGATAAAGAGTTAAAGATAATTAAACTCAAAAAGCTACTTGAAGAAGAGCCAAAACTCTATAGAGCAGTTTTCAAATCTCTTCTTGCACTTGATATAGATAGTGCGTGGGGAGTAATAGATTTTGAGAGGATAGAAGAGATACTTGATATCCTCTGGTTCTTACCCTATTCACAACTCGATTTAGATATAATCCTAAGTAATTCTAAGCTAGAAACCCTCTATTATACTAAAGGCTATCTTCAAAAGGCTACTATAGATGATAATGTAGATAACTCTATTTTTAGCCTCAACCTCTTGGCAACGGCCAAACAAAATGGCTTTGAAGATGGAGATTTAATATTCTCATACCTTTGCCAAAAGTGTAAACAGAGTTTTCCTGTATCATTTAATAGATGTCCTAGCTGTATGGCTATACACTCTATCAAAGTGGAAGAAAAAATAGCTAAATTTACTCCAAAAACAGAATACTCTCTATTATAAAAAAGAGAAAAAATTAATAAAAATTTAGGAATACCCATGAATAATTATACCCTACTAGAAGAGCGAATAAATTATAAATTCAAAAATAAAGAGCTGATTATAGAGGCATTAACGCATAAAAGCTATAAAAAACCATACAATAATGAACGACTTGAATTTTTAGGAGATGCTGTACTTGATTTAATCGTTGGTGCATATCTTTTTAGAAAATTTCCCAAATCAAATGAGGGAATACTTTCTAAAATTAGAGCATCACTTGTAAATGAGAGTGGATTTACACTAATAGCAAGAAAGCTTGAACTTGGCTCTTATATCTATCTCTCATCAGCAGAAGAGAATAATAATGGTAGAGATAAACCCTCTCTACTCTCCAATGCTTTTGAATCAATTATAGGTGCGATATATCTTGATAGTGGACTAGAAACGGCTAACGATATATCTATTAAGCTCATTGAAGAGTGTCATCCCAAAATAGATTTAGACTCACTCTCAAAAGATTATAAAACAGCCCTTCAAGAGCTTACTCAATCAGTCCATGGAGTGACACCTGTTTATACTCTTATAGACTCCTTTGGACCAGACCACAAAAAAGAGTTTGTTATAGCTATTATCCTCAATGATGAGACTATCGCCACAGCAAAAGGTAAAAGCAAAAAAGAGGCACAACAAAACTCTGCAAAATTAGCATTAAAGGTCCTAAAAAAATGAATACTTTTGGTAAAAAACTAACCCTCACAACTTTTGGAGAGTCACACGGTAAAGCTATTGGATGTATTTTAGATGGTCTTCCTGCTGGACTAAATATTGATGAAGAGTTTATACAAAGCGAACTTGATAGAAGAAAACCCGGAAAAAGTAAGCTAGAGACGGGACGCAAAGAGGCTGATAGTGTAGAGATATTATCAGGAGTTTTTGAAGGTGTTAGCACAGGTACACCAATAGCTATGGTGATATTTAACACCAATCAAAAGTCCAAAGATTATGATAATATCAAAGATATTTTTCGCCCAGGACATGCTGATTTTACCTACTTTCATAAATACGGATTAAGAGATTACCGAGGTGGAGGCAGGAGTTCTGCACGAGAGACTGCCACAAGAGTAGCAGGTGGAGCGATAGCCAAACTAATGCTTAAAGAGATGGGAATAGATATAAGAAGTGGAGTGTGTGAAGTAGATGGTATCAAATCACAAATAGAAGACTTCGAGTATGCCAAAACTTCCAAAGTCTATGCACTTGACCCAAATATAGCACCACTCCAAGAAGAGGCGATACTTCAAGCAAAATCTGAACATAATTCTGTGGGTGGTGTAGTCCTCACAGAGGCTACAGGTGTGCCAATAGGATTGGGTGAACCACTCTATTATAAACTTGACGCTCTCCTAGCAGAAGCGATGATGGGGATAAATGCCGTTAAAGCAGTTGAAATTGGTGATGGAGTAGAAAGCACACATCTAAAAGGGAGTGAAAACAACGACCCAATACGCAAAGATGGATTTGTATCCAACCACGCAGGAGGGATATTAGGAGGAATAAGTAATGGTGATAGAGTATTAGTCAAAACACACTTCAAACCAACGCCTTCAATATTTCAATCCCAAGAGAGTGTAGATACAGCAAATCAAGAGATAGATTGTAACCTAAAAGGACGACATGACCCTTGTGTAGCACTAAGAGGTGCTGTAGTGTGTGAGGCGATGATGGCTTTGACTCTTGCTGATATGGCTCTACTTAATATGGGGAAGAAGATGGAGCATATTAAGAAGATTTACTCTAACAAGCATTAGCATCAGTCGAGTAGCCCACAGGAACTTCCCCTACAGGCTCTCACAGAACCGTGCTTGATAGTCTCCCATCACACGGCTCTTATTGCTAAAATCATTGATA
>JASFZJ010000055.1:0-7051 GCA_045267865.1 Sulfurovum sp.
ATACTTTTCAGTATAATGTCTATGATTATTATATATATATGCATATATTATAATAATCATTTTTTTACTTAAAGTTTACTTTTTTGTCTAAAGTGTAGGAGACATTATAAAAGTGTTGATAAAAAATTAAGCTTTTTAAAGATTAAAGAAGTGATTGATATTGAAAATATAGAAAACTTTGAAAAAGATATTCCAAACCCTGCTGATACGCTAGATAGTATCTATAAATTGGTGGGGAAAAAATATATCACAATACAAGATGGCAAAAAGAAAAAGAAGACTAGACAGATAAACAGAACCGTACAAGCTATAGATTATGAAAATTTATACCTTCATACCAAAGAAAAAGTACCGAGTCTAAAGGAACTTATTGATACACTAAATGAATTTTTTAGTGAGGAAACCTAAAACAAACACAAAGGAAACAAATGAAAACGATAGAGGGTAATTTACAAGTAGATACGAGCAAAAAAGTAGCGATTATAAACGCACGATTTAATCACTTCATTACAGATAGACTCGTAGAGGGTGCAGTGGATGCTTATACGAGACATGGTGGTAACCCTGATGATTTGGATTTGATTTTGGTGCCTGGTGCATTTGAAATTCCTTTTGCTCTTGATAAGGCTTTGGCTAGTGGCAAGTATGATGCAGTTTGTTGTTTGGGTGCTGTCATTCGTGGGGCAACACCTCATTTTGATTATATCTCAGCAGAAGCTACCAAAGGTGTGGCTACAGTAGGGCTTAAGCATGGCAAACCTGTAACTTTTGGAGTGCTTACCGTCAATAGCATTGAACAAGCCATTGAGAGAGCAGGGACAAAAGCAGGAAACAAGGGTGGTGAAGCTATGGTAGGACTAATTGAGATGATTAATTTATATGAGGAGATGGTATAATGGCAACAAGACATCAAGCACGAACAGCCGTGATTGGACTTTTATATGCGTATGATTTGGGTAATACTGATATAAGTAAATTTACTGATGATATACTAGAAGAGGGTAAAATCCGTAACAAGCAAAGAGAGTTTTCACATTCACTATTTGATGGAACAATCGAAAACTTGGAGATGATAGACAAAGAGATACAAGCACATCTCAAAGAGTGGGATTATGATGGTATTGGTAAAGTAGAAAAAGCGATTATGCGTCTTGGAGCTTATGAGATACTTATAGCCAAAACAGACAAAGCCATTATCATCAACGAGTGCGTTGAATTAGCCAAAACTCTAGCAGACGAGAAAGCACCACCGTTTATCAATGGTGTGCTTGATGCTTTGGGTAGAGAGAAGAAAGTAGCAACTCCTGTGGAAGAGAGTGTTATTGAAGAAGAGAAAGAATAGCGTTACTAAAGGAAAATATTTGAATTATATAACCAAAGTCAAAGTACAAAACTTCTTCTCTATCAAAGAGGAGGTAGTTTTAGACTTTACATCATCACAATACTCTATAGACTATCACAAAGATAGACTCTTTGAAGATGATAATATCTATACCAATAAACTATTGGCTTTTTATGGAGCAAATGCTAGTGGCAAGACTACAGTTTTGAAGTCTATTGTTTGGTTTGCTTATTTTGTATCCAATAACAATCAAAGAGATTTTCCTAATGCTACTTCTAATATTTATGCCAAAGATGATATGCCCTCTTATATTGAACTTCATTTTTGTCATGAAAGTAGAGAATTTATTTATAGATTAGATTTGAATTATGATAAATTTTCTAATATTAAAAGTGTTAAAAATGAAATTTTAAAAATGAAAGGTAAAGATAATTTTGAAATATTATTTAATAGAGCAGAAGAGATATTTAAAAATTTAGATTTTGAACCAAATGATAGTCTTCTTTTTGATGCTTTATCACCTAATAGTAGCTTATTGAATGAATCTTTTTCTAGAATGAAAGATTATCGTTCTTTATTTGCTTTTTTTGTAGAAGTTACTAATAACTCAAATGTTTCAGGTTCAACACAGATTGATTTAGATGTAAATGAAAGTGATATTGGAAAGATAGCTCTTTCTCTATCAAATAGAGAAAGTATAGAAAGTATGTATAAACAAATGAATATGGATGTAAATGAGTCAGTGATAAAAGAGAGCTTAGAGTTTAATTCTTTTTTATTTAAAGTTTTAGAGTTACTTGGTACAGATATAATAGATTCAAAAGTTGATATAAAACTAAATAAAGATGGTAAAGGAGAAACATCACTAAAGTTTTCACATAATATAAGTTCTAATCAATATTTAAACTTTATTTTAGAATCAAATGGTACAAAAACTCTAATTAAACTAATTTATAAAATATTTGAAACTTATAAAAATAAATCTATATTAGTAATTGATGAACTTGATTCTCTAATTCACCCAATGATAGTACCAATTTTAAATCTATTAACAATAAAACTGAATATTCAAATGTTTTACTCTACACATAATATTCACAATATGAAATATCTTTATAATGATGAAATATTTTTAATAGAAAAAGACAATGAACATAAGACAATAATTAAAACACTTAAAGAGTATGATGGATATGAGAACTTTGCAAAACTTTATCAAAATAGTTTACTAGGTGGAGTTCCAAATATAGAAAATATTAATTTTGATTTTCTTGATGAGTTAAAATAATAAGATGGCAAATAATTTAGACTCATTTTTTCCAAATATAAATAATACACAAGTTATAACCCAATATGATAAAATACTCTGTATCATAGAGGGTGGAGATGAACTCTCTTTTATTAAACGAGTTTATGAAGTTTATAATAATTCTATAGAGTGTCAAGATTTTGTAAATAATAAAATCAAACTCTCTTATGGAATGGAGATAATAGAATGGCAAGGAAATACACACGAACTAAAAGCTAAAAGTAGAGAAAAGTGTAATTTTCAAGGTGGAGACACACAAGAGGGATATGCTCCTAAACCAATATTACACTCTTTAAATAATGAAGATTTAGAACTTTATCCTGCAATAATAGTTATGTTTGATAAAGATAGAGATATTGATGATTTGGTAGAACGAGAAGCAAGAGAAATTTTACAAGAGTATTCCAATAAAGTTCTTTTCCTATCTTCCCCTTGCTTTGAAAAAGAGTCAATGACTTTTTTTATGAATGAAAAGATAAAGAAATATATAAGTGATAATTATTCTATAATAGATGGTTCTTCTTGTTTATGGTTTAAACGGAATTATAGTAACTGTATATCATTCAATCCTATTAAAAATGCAAAAAAATTAACAACAATGATAGATAAATTAGAAAAAGCTTATTTAGAGAACTCTAACATAGATATAGAGATGTCTAACTTAATAAAATTTATAAGCATACATACTTGATAAGGAAAAAGATGACAGTAACTATGAATAAACGAATGACAATAGAAGAAGCCATAGAACTAATAGAAACAGCAGACCTAAAAAAACTTGGCAAGATGGCATTGGCTCGTAAAAAACAGATGCACCCCAAAGGTATAACTACATTTGTCGTCGATAGAAATATTAACTATACCAATATCTGTTGGGTAGATTGTAAGTTTTGTGCTTTTTATACTCATGAGAAAAAAGAGGATGCTTATATCTTGACATTTGATGAGATTGACCATAAAATTGATGAACTTTTGGCTATTGGTGGGACGCAGATTTTGTTCCAAGGTGGAGTTCACCCCAAGCTAGAGATAGAGTGGTACGAGGATTTGGTGGAGCATATTCATAATAAATATCCTACTGTAACTATCCACGGCTTCTCTTCTATAGAGATAAGTTATATAGCCAATCGTTCCAAAATATCTATTTCAGAAGTATTATCACGGCTCAAAGCCAAGGGATTATCATCTATCCCTGGGGCTGGGGCTGAGATACTTAGTGATAGAGTAAGAGATATTATAGCACCCAAAAAGCATGATAAAGATGAGTGGCTTGATGTACATAGACAAGCTCATAAACTAGGTATCAAATCTACAGCTACTATGATGTATGGCACTGTAGAGACGATACGAGAGATAGTAGAACATTGGGATTATGTGCGAAGCCTTCAAGATGAGACAGGAGGGTTTAGAGCATTTATAATGTGGTCTTATCAAAGTGACAATACACAGCTCAAACGAGAACTGCCAACTATCACAAAGACTACACCAAACCAATATTTGCGTTATCTAGCCGTGGCAAGACTATTTTTGGATAATGTACCCAATATACAAAGCTCGTGGGTGACACAAGGTTCTTATGTCGGTCAAATGGCTCTACTGTTTGGAGCAAATGATTTGGGAAGTACGATGATGGAAGAGAATGTGGTATCCTCAGCAGGAGTGAGCAATAGTATGAACCAAGATGAGATGATAGCACTTATTCGTGATGTGGGTGAGACTCCTGCTAAGAGAAATACGGCTTATACGATTTTAGAGAGGTTTTAAAATCATCTGCCTACCCAAATAGCCTCATCAAGCTAACTACACTATCATCATCTGTGGTTATGGTGGTGTGTGATATGTTGTATCTATCAAAATGCTCTCTTTGTCTCTCATCGTGAGCTTGTAGTTTTTTTAGATAGTCTCTTATGGCTCGTTTGTTGAAAAATCTCTCTACTCTTTGGTCATTTTGTGGGCTTTGTAGTGTAACCTCTCCCCATGGTGAAGGGGTTATCTCTTCTTCATCTCGTACACTTATCACTACTACTTCATGTTTTTGTGATAGTAGAGATAAATCTATATACTCTAATCCATCACTTAGTATAAATATAATAGAACGCTTCTCTATCCTACCAAATAGCTCATCTATAGCACTCTGTCTATCTAGTGTAGTCTTTAGTAGTTTGGCTTCAAATAGTCTCTTTGAAAACTCCTCTATATGGTAGAGCTGTTTGGTGGGTGGGGTGGAGTATATATTATCTTGAGTGTAGATGACTCCACGAAAAAGGTCATTGCTATTTTGTGAGGCATATCCTAATATCGTGGCAACTTCCGTAATCTTATCTTGTTTTTTATTACCATCTTTGAAGTATAGTGAGCCGTCCATTAATGAGGCTACTACTATAGATAGCTCTTTGTTTGAATGAAGCTCTTTGATGTATGGTTTGTTTAATTTTGCCGATATAGTCCAGTTGATTTTACGAATATCATCACCTATTTGATACTCTCTAAGCTGTGCAAAATCATATCCATCACCATGTAAAGATGAGAGAAAATTACCACTTAAAAGCCTATACATATCTCTTTTTGCTTTTATCTGCAAACTCTTATAAGGGTCAGGTAATAAATCACTAATCATTAGTTTTTCTCTCTCTTCTACTTTTATAGTTTATTATTTGATGCTAAAAATTAAGGGAATGAGACGACCTAAGTTTAACCCTCTATGGGTAAATAAGATGTTTTCATCACAAAATTAACTTCTACTCGTATGGATATTATTCCTTAATATTACTTAACTCAAGTAGTGATACCTTTGGTTTGTTACATTTTTGTTATAATAGTCCTAAGAAAAAATACCAATAAATACTATAAAGTAAAGGGAAAAAATGCAAAAAGAACAATTTATAAAATCAATGGTGGCAGAAGATATAGGTAGAGGTGACCTATTTTCTCGTATCACTACAAGTAAAAATATACGAGCTTTTATCATAGCCAAAAGTAATGGAGTTTTTGGTGGACGAGAGTATATAGATAAATTTGCTGATATGTATAAACTTAGTTTGGAGTGGCATATTGACGATGGTGAGGCTTTTGAGATTGCTAAGAAGTTGCTCTTTATAGAAGGTGATTCTAAGATTATTCTTTCGTTAGAGAGAAGTATTTTGGATATTGCTCTTCACGCTAGTTCTATCGCCTCTTTGACGGCTCTTTATGTGGAGGCTATAGATGGTACAGGTGTGACGCTTCTTGATACTCGCAAGACTCGACCTCTTTTGAGAGTCTTTGAGAAGTATGCTGTGCGATGTGGTGGTGGTATAAATCACCGAATGGGGTTAGATGACTCTCTTATGCTCAAAGATACGCACCTCAAAACTATTGATGACCTTGATGTATTTATGAAAAGTGTACGCAAACAGATACCATTTACCTCTAAAATAGAGATAGAGTGTGAAGATATGGAGATGGTCAAGAGGGCTATGAGTGCAGGGGCTGATATAGTGATGTGTGATAATATGAGTATAGAAAACATAAAAGAGGTAGTAGCGTATAGAGATAGCAATTATCCTCATATACTGCTTGAAGCGAGTGGAAATGTAACACTAAAGACGATAAAAGAGATAGCTCTTACGGGTGTAGATGCGATAAGCTCAGGAGCGATAATACATCAAGCAAACTGGATAGATTTATCTATGAAAGTGGAGTAAGATACTCTTATATTTTCGCCTTTAGGTATATTGCGTAATATGGTTAATTAATATTTAATAGTTGAAACTCACCATTTTTTCTTGGATACAATGTTAGATGAAGATGATCACAATGCTTATAAAAATCCACATGGTATGTCAATTTTGAGAGGTTTTGCTTTGAATCTATGGCAACTGTTTTTTAATAAACACAAAGGAGAGAAACTTAATATTGATGGAGTTCAAAAACATGCAAAATTAACGATGGCTAGACTGAAAAGTTACTGCTCCTTACATGATGAATTTGTCTTTTATCAATTTTATTTATATTGGTTAAATTATCTATTTTTTTGAAGTCATTGGATAGACCTAGCTTTGACATCCACACTTGTATCTTTCATCCCTTGAAGTTTGGGTACATCATAAGGGTCTTCTATAGTCAAATCTACTATTTCTTTGCCCAATTCTAGTGTGGAATTGAGAAAGCTTAATAGTATATCTTTGCTATTTTCACTCCCAAATACTTTTTTGAATGCATAGTCGGTTTTCATATCCAAAAATCTCATACTATTCTCATGCTTTTATTTTGATTATAGCGTAAAATCTCATACAATAAATTGATTATTTGGAGTATTATATAAGCAGCAATTCTAACTCTAAAAAAACACTAAATGTTACAAAAAGTAATTTAAACACGATAAAGCCTATATAACTATATAATTCACTCTAGAAAAAGAG
>JASFZJ010000056.1:0-10610 GCA_045267865.1 Sulfurovum sp.
TCTAAATCATCTCTAATTTGTTTAATCGTCATTGTAAACTGAACTCTTTTTTAAGCCATCTTCCAAATCTTTTAAGAAATCATCTGAATAATCTTCTTTTTGAAAAGCACTCATAACATCTTCAATTTTATCTTTTTTAAATGTTTTAAAATAAAGATCTTTTTCTACTATTTTATTTTTAACTTGTTCAATTTCATTTAATGACATTTGAGATATTAAGGTTAAAATATTTGGTAATGATATGTTTACTGCTAATTGCATAATTTTCTCCATTAATAGTTAGTATGGGATTATTATAACAAAACTTAAGTGAACTTCACTTAAGTTTTAGTGTATAGTTTTATTCTTTCATTGATGGAGTAGTCTGAAAATACATCCATATCAGGATCAGAATAATATGGGTCATTAACCATTTCATCAAAAAGCTGTTCTGCTTCCAAAGGGTTAGCACCGTTTTCTATCCATTCATCAATTTGTTTTTCTTTAAAGCTTTCAAATTCTAAATTTGCATCTTCTAGCATTGCATCTTTTGACATAACTAGAGTAACCTATTTTTTATATTTAACTGATAGTTTATTATCAATTAAATGTTTTGCTATTTCATAATCAGGATTATATGTTGCTATATTATGTGCTGCCATCCCAACTGCAGAAGCTAATCCTGCCAATCCTGTGATGCCACCTACAAGAGTTGCACCAGCAGAAGCAACTCTCCCATAGGTATATATTCTACAAGACAAGCTTTCATTTTCAATTATATTTTCTATTTTTGAAACAGCACTTCCCATTCGTCCACTTAATCCAGTTATTTCAAAAGACTTATATTCTTTTATCATATCTTTAGTTTTAGAAGATTCTAGTTCTTCATATGTTACAGTTGTCATTATAAATCCACAAATTAAATTTACCAGTTTACCTTCATAAATAGGCATATTCAAATTTCCATATAATGTGGCGACTTGGATACAACGACTGTCTTGAGAAATAGTTTGCCCGCAGGGGAAACTATTTCTCTCCAAGTACTTGTTATACTTTGATTACATTGAGCTTCACTAATTCTTTTGCATGATTTAAAGCATTTATAAAATCATCTCTATTAACCCATGATTTTGCTCCAACATGCTCTTCCCAATCGCTTTCATCAAATCTCTCTTTTCCTATTGAATATGAAGTTGATAAACATTCTATACCATTCACTGTTATTGCCCAATCTCCGTATCTAGCTACAATTGTTGCTAATTCTCTTTCGGTAGCAACCTCTACTATTGAATTTGATATATCCCCTCTTGAGATTTTTCCATTATATGCTTCTGGAAAACATTTTGATGCGTGCATATGATTAATCATAAAATTTCCTTTTTTTAGCCACACTTAGTATAACGGTTAAATATAGCCGATAAGTCGCCGTTAGGCTACTTATTGGCTACTATGATTTGTTATGTTTTATACAGCACCTTTTTCAAGAAAACTAACAAGAGATATCTTTGATAAACTAGTTGTTTTAAATGGTTTAAATGGTGCAAACTCTTCAAATGCTTTAAATGGTTTGAATTCCTTGAAAGCTTTGAATGATTCAAATTGAGTAAGAACAGGACATTTACTTTCAATAAATCCAATATTTTCACCGTTTTGTTCAAAAATTATCCCTTCTTCCAACCAGCCAAGATGTTTACCATTAAAGCCATAAATATTTTCATCATTTAAATATGCCACAGGGTTACCTGACCAAAGATAAATTGTATTTTCATCATCAGGTGCAAGATATGCTACTGCTTCTCCATTAATATCAAATAAAGTAATTTCTTCCATTTCCTATCCTATTCTTTTAATTTCTGAACATAACTATTCATTTAACCCTATTATACCAAAATCAACTTTAAAATACTAACTATCATATATAAAAATAATGTCTATTAATAATTATAATAAAGTTTTTTATGTTTATAATGCTATAATATTCAAAATAATATCATACTTTTAATAATGTTATTATAATTATTAGAGTATAAATAAGCAACAAATATTTAATTTATATTGAAGGAGTGCATTATGGAAGTTAAAAAGAAATTACTAGACATTGTAAGAGACAAAATACGAGTGAAACATTATAGTTTATCTACTGAAAAGACTTATGTGCATTGGATAAAGCATTATATACTTTTTCATGATAAAAAACATCCCAAAGAGATGGGCAAGATGGAGATTGAGGGGTTTTTGACGCATCTTGCTGTGGATAAAAAAGTTTCTCCCTCTACACAAAATCAAGCTTTTTCTGCGATATTGTTTTTGTATAAAGATGTTTTGGAGGTGGATATGTCTAAGGAAAATATTCAATCTCTTAGGATAAAAGAGAGTAAGAATATTCCTGTGGTCTTGACCAAAGAAGAAGTGATGGAAGTGATTGGGAATGTTAAAGGGATTTATAATCTTATGGCTTTGATGATGTATGGTTGTGGTTTGCGTATGAGTGAGGTTTTGAATTTGAGGATAAAAGATATAGATATGGGATTTGATAAGGTTTATATATGGAATAGTAAATCGCTTAAAGATAGGATAGTGCCTCTTCCATTGAAGCTTAAAAATAGGCTTTTGGTACAGATAGAGTTTGTGGAGGAACAGCATTTGAGGGATTTGAAAGATGGTTATGGAGGTGTGCATTTGCCTTATGCTTTGGATAGGAAAGCTCCCAAAAGTCAATTTGAGATTAAATGGCAGTATCTTTTTCCTATGGCTAAAATATCCAAAGACCCTCGGAGTGAGGCTATGAGGAGACATCATATACACCCTAAAACCTTTGGGCGAAATATTACGGTGGCTTCTCAACAAACTGCTATTCATAAGAAAATTACTTCTCATATCTTTAGACACTCTTATGCTACTCATCTGCTTCAAGCAGGGATTGACATTAGGACTATTCAAGACTTGCTTGGTCATAAATCTGTGGAGACTACGATGATTTATACGCATGTGGTCGCAGGGATAAACAAGGAGAAAGTTGTGAGTCCTTTGGATATGTAATATACCAATGCACCTTTAGCAATCAAAGATATAAATATTTGTTAGAAGATACTCCGATGTGTGTTCAATAGCAGGAGCTATTGAACAAGTTAAAGTTTTGAGAATTAAAACTTGGCATATTCGGAATCAGATAGCTTCGCCTCCGTGGTTCGGGCATAAATGCTCCGTTTCCGAAGAGTAAAAAAGCTTAATTCATTGGCATTGGTCTCTACTCTACTCCAACCGATACCTAAATGTAGCTATCACTTCTGTTGGTCTGCCTACTACTTTGGATATGCTTTTGTGTAGATATATTCGTTCCTCTTTGGTAAGTTTTTCATCTATTATCACTTCACATCTTATGAGAGGGGTGTTTGATTGTGGTTGATACTCTATCTTGTTTAGATATATCTTTTTGTTGTTTATTTTTATTACTGTGTGTAGTAAGGTCTTTTTGATATTTGATTTCTCTTGCATAGTTTGAAATGAGTGATATAGAGGCAAGGTTATCACTATCGCTACTATCGCCCATATTATTATCCCTTTTTTGGCTACTTTGATAGGTGCAAAACCCATCGCCAAAAATGTCAAAGCTCCTGCAAACATAATCCCTACAAGGTTGGTAGTAAATAGCAAAAGAGCATTAAAAAACATACTCCACTCACCCCAACCTAGTCCAATTCCTGATACTGCTAAAGGAGGGACAAGTGCCACGGCTATGGCAACTCCTGCTAGAGACGCTGATATTTTGCTATCGTTTTTGACATACGCTGCTGCTACTCCTGCGGCTATGGCTACAAGCATATCAAGAATAGTAGGAGATAATCTTGCCATCATCTCAGAGGTGAGTTCTCGTAGAGGTGAGAAATAGGCTATCACCATCGCTGTACCAATAGTCACTACAATACCTACAAAGAGCGTTTTGAAAGAGTTTTGACTTAGGCTCGTATCTTGACGCAATATCCCCATAGAGAGTGTCACAATAGGCAACATCAGAGGGGCTAATATCATCGCACCGATGATTACAGAGCTGGAATTGATAAATAGCCCTAGTGTCGCCATAACAGTAGCCAAAATCAAAAGTACCATAAATGTAGAGGTGAGCATACTCTCTTCTCGAAGCTTAGAAAAAAGTGTAGCATACTGCTCTTTAGATGCATGAGTAAAGAGTGGAAGTCCTCTGCTTAGATAGTTGATTAGCTCTTCATCTTTGGGGATATTTTCTAATCTCCTAGAGCCTTTATCACTCTTGGTTATCTTTTGTTCTTCCCAAAACTTCTCTCCCACACTTAGAGTCAAAACCTCTGCTTGTGTCTCTAAGACTATAGGTGTGGAGATAGTTTTTATATCATCTATTATCACCTTTGTCTCTTCTGGTGTCTCTACTGTGATACGAGAGCTTTTGATATAGCCACAAGTATTTGGGAGTTTGGGTGTTCCTAACTTTTGCAAAAATAGATTAATAGGAGAGGTGATAAAAAACTGAAATAGAGAAGTGGGAGCTAGTATCAAAAGGGCATTTTGTCCATCTATCGCACTAAGCCTTGATTTGATAAGATTGGAAATCCATGAAAAATTGTGATATCCTACACCTATCATACCCACAGCACTTATATTTATCTTCTCATCTTGTGAGTTACTAGAGGTAGTAATAGTAAACCTACTATGTTTGAGAGTACCCTTTTTGCGTAAGGAGTTCCAAAAGAGTTTGAGCTTTTTTATAGGGTGATTTTCTCTATAATCTATGGTATATTCTTTGAGTACAGAGGCTTCTGATATTCGTACATCATTGAGGACTATTATATCATTACAGTAGAGTAAATCTATAGACTTAGCACTTGGAATTATCGCTTGTGCTAATGCTTCTTTTGGATTTTTGGGTAAATCAAATATCTTATTGAGTTTTGTTTGGCTAGGTAGTGGTACGATACCCACAGAGATATTATGCTCTCGTGAGAGTGCAAAAATCTGCTTAATATGAGAGAGTGAACCTGTTACTACAAGATGTGTGATAGTCTCATAATCTAAAGATGGGAATACATCATTAATAGAGAATGGCTCGAATGTGATATTCTCACTATTTTCCTTGAACTGCTCTATAAACTCTTGGTTCTCTTTATCGTAGAGATAATATATATTTTGGATTTTTGTCATAGATGTACCTTGGTTTAAATATTTAAACCAAATTATATCTAATGATTGTACATTTTATTATTATATAGCCTAGTACCAGCAATTCTAATTCACCTATAAATCAAGTTTTATCTCAAAAAAGTAAGGATATTAGACTAGACCCATACCAATATAGATAAAGTTAAAGATAACTATTTTAAAAAAAGTTTCTTTTAGTCCTAACTACGAGCTAAATGGATTAACTCCACCCATCATACCCATAGCTTGGGATTTTTTATTCTCTTCTACCATCTTATTGACCTCATTTATAGCAGAAATCAACAAAATCTGTAGATAAGATTTATCTTCTAAAAGAGTATCATCTATACTCAAATCTATAACTTCACCCATACCATCAGCAGTCACTTCTATAAGTCCACCACCAGCTTTAGCCGTAAATTGAAGATTTTTTGAATTCTCTTCCATCTCTTTGGCTCTATCTTGCATCTGTTCCATCATCTTGGTCATATTTTTTAGGTCAAATCCTTCAAACATTACTCTAATCCTTCAAAAGCTTGTGCTATAGAGTTATCATCTTCTAAGATAACAATCTTTGGCTTGTGTACATCTGCCTCTTCTGTGTTCATAGAGGCGTAAGCTATGATTATAATCTTATCGCCTTTATGCACTTTCCTAGCAGCCGCACCGTTGAGACATATATCACCTTTGGCTCTATCACCTGCTATAATATAGGTAGAAAATCTCTCACCATTATTGACATTAACTATATCAATCTTCTGTCCTACACGCATATCAACAGCATCCATAAGGTCTCTATCAATTGTAATAGAGCCTACATAGTTGAGGTTTGCATCAGTCACAGTAGCTCTATGTAGTTTAGAATAAAGCATTGTAATATTCATTTTTTCGTTCTCCTCAAAGATAAATATAGCTTATCTTTTTTAAATTTTCAAATTATACCAAAATTATAAACTGATGTTACGCACTTTGTAGGTTTGGCACTGCCAAACACTTAAAAACTATGATTTATCTATCGTTTGGTGATACCAAACCTACAAATTATCAAATTTTTTCTATTATCTAGCCATAGAAGCAGGAGTCACAGCCTCGCCCCACATCTCATCAGCGATAACATACTCAGTAACAATATTACCACCGATGATATGCTCATCAATAATTCTATCTATTTTCTCTTTTGTAAGACCAACATACATAACATGACCAGGTTCTACAAGCATTACAGGACCTTGCTGACAACGGTTAAGACACCCTGTTTGGATAGGTGATACAGTTGCGATGATACCTTTTTGCATAATTGTTTGAGCTAGATGCTGAAAAAGTTGTTGAGACTCTGGGTCATCTGCTTTGACACAAGAAGGTTTTGGCATCCCAGGAGGAGCTGATTGCTGACATTTGAATATATAAAATGCTGGTTGAGGTATAGCAGTTACCATTATTTTTCCTTAGAATTAATTGGGAGTATTTTACTCTGATTTGCTTAATTATAGTTTATTGATATATATCAATCTAATGTTATTTATCATTAATTATAATAAATCTACTATCAAATAGCTAAATTAAGGAAAATAGATGAACTATCCAGATTTTTATAAAGAAGTACAGACGATAAAACTATATGACCCACTAAGTGATTTTCTAGGAGCATTAGAAGATGGAGAGATAGAGATAAACTATCTCGATTGTGTCAAAGTAGCAGGACACTCATGTCCTACAGTAGCAGGTGCATATCTAATGGCAAAAGAGGGACTCAAAGCTCTATATCCTAATGAAATACCACAAAGAGGTAGTATTAGAGTGCAGATGAGAGATGGTGTAGAAGAAGCCGTCACAGGTGTTACAGCCAATATCATCGCCTATATAGTAGGAGCAGGTGAAAAAGGTGGATTTAAAGGTATTCAAACTAAATTTAATAGAGCCAATCTATTGAGTTTCAACGCAGATATAAGCCAAGAGGTAAAACTCACAAGAACGGATACAAATCAAAGCGTATCAATATCTTATGACCCATCATCTATCAAAGCAGATGAGAGAGTTATGCCACTTATGGGCAAAAATCTCAAAGGATTAGCCTCAAAAGAGGAGAAGGTTTTATTTAATAGCTTATGGCAAAAGAGAGTAGAGGATATTTTGTTATCTACAGATTTACTAATTCTTAAATAAACGCTACAAGTCTCAAATGAGACTTGCTAGGAGATAGAAGTTTTTCTATCAAGTTAATCAAATTAAAAATCAATCCCCAACATACAACTGTCTAGGTCTTGCTATTTTGCTTGTTTTATCTTTTTTGAACTCTATCCATTGTGTTATCCATCCTACTGTACGACCAATTACAAATATTGGTGTAAACATATTTCTAGGAATTTTTAGTGCTGTAAGTATAACCCCTGAATAAAAATCTATATTTGGATATAATTTTCTTGATACGAAATAGTCATCATTAAGGGCTATCTCCTCTATCCTTGTAGCTATATCCATAAGGTTTGAATTTAGGTTTAACTCCTCTTTGAGCTGGTCTTGAAGCCCTTTTAGTACCTTTGCTCGTGGGTCAAAATTTTTATAAACTCTATGCCCAAAGCCCATAAGTCTAAACTCATCTTTGGGGTCTTTTGCTCTTGCTATAAATTCATCTACTCTTTCTACTGAACCTATCATCTGAAGTTGAGCTATTACAGACTCATTCGCTCCTCCATGTGCGCGTCCCCAGAGAGCTGATATACCTGAAGATATAGCTACATAAGGGTGAGCTCCTGTAGATGCTACACCTCTTACTACTGTGGTAGAAGCATTTTGCTCGTGGTCTGCATGGAGTGTAAATATAGTATCAAGTGCTTTAATCTCTACATCTTTTATCTTCTCATGTCCATTGGGATAGAGGTGCATTTTACCTCCTGGATATGCTCTCATCATAGTCAAAAAGTTCTCTGTAAAACCCAAATCAATATTTGGCTGAATAAAGGGAATACCCAAAGATTGACGATATGAGAATGCCACGATAGTAGGGATTTTGGCGATAATTCGTTTAGCCATCTCTTGATACTCTTCCTCTTCATCTATATTTAGATGGTCATTATAAAAAGCAGAGAGAGCTGTCACTGCTGATGAGAGTGTAGCCATAGGATGGGCATTATCAGGAAAAGCGTTAAAGAGGTTTTTTAGTCCCTCATGTAAAAATGCACGGTGTCTTATCTCCAAATCAAAATCTATCAACTCTTCTATAGAGGGTAGATATCCATTGAGAAGTAGAAAACAATTCTCCATATAGCTATAATTTTGTGCCAAATCTTCTATAGGTAATCCTCTATATCGTAGCTCTCCCTTTTTGCCATCAATAAATGTAATAGTAGATTTACAACTTGCTGTTGATGTATATGCAGGGTCATAGCTAAACATACCAGAGTCTTGAAAAAACTTACTCATATCTAAAGCATCTGGACCTCTTGTGGATTTAAGTATCTTGTATTCATACTTTGCACCTGTTAAATTATTTATTAAAGTTACACTGCTATTTATCATTTAGTAGCTCCTTTTTTATTTTACTTTTAAGTATATTAGCACCCAAAAACTTACAAATAATTTCAGTATCACTCATAGCATTACCCAAACAACTTGATGCTCCTGGTGAGGGTGTCATATTAAATATGATACCCTCTTCTATATTTATCTTTGCTTCTCCTAATAGAAGTGTTTTATTTTTTTTGTCTATTATCTGAGGTCTCATTCCACCATATCCATCTGCATACTCTATATCTTCACTTTTTAATGATGGTATAATTTTTTGTGCCTCTTTGATAAAAAATTCTCTACCAAAACCAGGTAATTCATGAGCAAAGTTTCGCAAAATATATCTTCTAATATCATCATCACCCATTAGCCCTTTATATACAGATAATACAGACCTATCAATATTAAGAAGATTAAACAAATTACCTATCTCCATAGTGTGAAATCTCTCTAGCTTAGGTGTGGCAAAAGCAGTAGGTCCAAATCTAGTCTTCCAATCAGCTGTCAAATCAGGGTCTCCATGAACAGCTGCAAATGGAAGTTTGGGGTGTTGCATTGTATATACTTTATTGTTTAAAAGCTTCTCTTTGGCAAAGAAAAAACTACCTCCAATAGGCAACATAGCATAATCATCTCCATACCCCATCTTGTGAGCCAAAAGCAGAGAATGAGCTCCTGCATCAACCACCACAAATTTAGCCATAAAATCACCTTTATTCGTGTGAATAAGAAAGTTATCCCACTTTTTAGTAATCTCCAAAACATCTGTCTCAAAATGAGTTGATATAGCCGTATTGGAATCTTTTAGAGAGTTTTTAATAAAAGTTTTGCTAAGTTCCCCATAATCTACCGTAGTTATCTGCTCCTTTGTTCCCATAGCCAATACAGGCTCAACTCTCTCTTCAAGTAGTTTTGGCTCTATCTCCCTTAGTTTCTCTTCATCCCAAAGTTCAATTTTTGGAAAATGAGGTTTAAACTCAATATATCTCTCTTTGAGTCTCTCTATCTCCTCTTCCCCCACAGCCAATACCATCTTTGGAATACTAAAACCTATCTTATCTTCATAATTAAATTTTTTTATATAA
Organism: Sulfurovum sp.; assembly: GCA_045267865.1. Taxonomy (GTDB): domain Bacteria; phylum Campylobacterota; class Campylobacteria; order Campylobacterales; family Sulfurovaceae; genus Sulfurovum. The sequence goes on from JASFZJ010000056.1 coordinate 9,738, forward strand.
TTTGCTACCATAGATGATGTTTTTTTCACCTTTATAGCTTTTTCCAATGAATAATTGGTCTCTATCTCTCCTATGTGAAGAGTTTGAGAATTTGATTTGGCACTAGAGTTGAGAGAAGCAGGAGAGTCATACTTCTCAAAGATAGATATACTCTCTACATCTGTATAACGAGACAACATAAAAAGAAGAGCCGATCCCGAGATTCCCCCTCCAATGATTGCCACTTGTGTATAATAACTATTATCTTGCATAAAATATCCTAATTTAAAATTTAAACACCATAGTTTACTCTTTATAATATAAGAGTTCTTGGAAAAAAATATTTTAATATTTTTAAATTAAATTTATATCTTTAAAAGCCTCAAACCATTTTGGGACTTCTGCTTCTGTACTATTCATCTTTTTCGCCATATAAATATATAATTCTTTTTCTGTTATAATTTAGTTATCCTGAAAACTATCACCATTCAAAATCTTCATAAATGTTTTATTTCTATTATTAGCATCATCTGCAAGTGCATTATAATCAATAAAATTAATAATTGTGTTAACATTATTAAAAGGTTTATAATAAATAGGGTACTTACTTTTAGTTAAAACTCTATTATAATCTTTATTCTTTAAGCTATTTTCAGTTTTTGGGTCAAATTTCAAAAATGCATAAGTCCAAATTCTAATTTTTTTATCTTCATAAGCTTCATTTATATATCCAGCATAATCTATAAGTTGTTCTTCTGCTCGTGATGGAGTAATTTTTTCACTTGCTTTTTTAAGTTGGTAATGCACCTATTCCGTTGATATAATTTATACTTATAATAAAAGTCCAAAATCCAAGACATTAATCAATAGTCCAATAACAATATCGTGCATCTT
>JASFZJ010000057.1:0-34049 GCA_045267865.1 Sulfurovum sp.
GTGTAGAGCCTTCAAGTATCTTACTTCTTACCTTTACCAACAAGGCAGCCGGGGAGATGATAGCCCGTCTTGAACGTTATTTTCCCAAAACAGATAGTAAGTAAAATAGTATCAGGCACTTTTCATGCCGTTAGTTATAGATGGCTCAAAGAGATACATCCAAATCTAGCTCTCAAACAGCCCTCAGAACTCAAAACTCTATTTAGAAGTATTTATGAAAAAAGAAATTTTGAGAGAATGAACTTATCTGTATCACCATTTTCTGCTACTTATCTCTATGAGATGTATTCTTTGTATCAAAATGCCTCTTTAGAGAGTTTTGATATTTGGTTTTTGGAAAAATACCCTGAGCATGAGTTTGTGATGGATGTCTATCAAGATATAGCAGATGAGTTTGAGAGAGAGAAGATAGAGTATGGATTTGCCTCTTTTAATGATTTACTTTTGAGAATGAAGAGTCATCTTCAAGATAATAAAATGGAGTTTCAAGAGATATTGGTAGATGAGTATCAAGATACAAATACTCTTCAAAATGCCTTAATAGATAGTCTTAAACCTAATTCTCTTTTTTGTGTAGGTGATTATGACCAGAGTATTTATGCTTTTAATGGTGCAAATATAGAGAATATCGCTACATATTCTACAAGGTATAAAGATGCTACTGTATTTACACTAAAAACCAACTATCGCTCAACAGCCCCTATTCTTTCGTTAGCTAACCGTGTAATAGAGAGAAATGAGAGAATATATCCCAAAAAGCTAGAAGTAGGACGAATAGTTAAAAGCTACCCTCCACGGCTTCTTATATATAAAGACCTTTTTGAACAGTATCAGGCAATTGCTCAAATTATCAAAAGCTCTCATACACCCAACAATAATATGGCTGTAATATTTAGAAATAACGCATCAGCAGATGGAGTAGAGGCGAGTTTAAGAGAGTATGGAATACCGTGTAAACGCAAAGGAGGTACGAGCTTTTTTGATTCCAAAGAGATTAAATTCTTACTTGATATGCTCTCTTTACTCGTTAATCCCAAAGATATGATGGCATTTATTCATATATTTGAGTACGCTAGAGGTGTAGGTTCAGCATTAGCCAAAGAATTTTTTCAATGTTTTTTACATTTTGGTAGAGGAAAAGTTATGCAAGGTGTACTCTACCCACAAGAGCAAGAACTCCCCAAATTAAACCCAAATAAAAATACGCAACTAGGTCTTTTTGATGATGATTTGGAGATAGGAAGTGCATCGAGGTTCAAGTCTCTAGGATTAGAACCAAATCTTTATAATCATCCATTACTAAAACATCCCAAATTAGGTGTTGATGGTATGCTATTTTTTAGAGATTTTTACTCTCTAATGAAATCTATATATAGCGTAAAAGTACCCTCTCAAATATTAAGAATTATTATAGATTCCAAACTATACAAAGATATAATAGAACAACTATCCACCCAAAGAGGACGACTCAAATCAGGTGAAGTAGATGAAGAGAAAAAAGCTCTATCAAAAGAGAGAATAGATAGAAAAGCAAATCTACTTTTAGAACTCTCAAAACCATATCCAGATTTAAGAAGATTTGTCAATGCAATGGTATTGGGAGGCAATGAGCTAAGTGAGGGTGATGGTGTAAATCTCCTTACAGTTCATGCGAGTAAAGGGTTAGAGTTTAGTGAAGTTTTTGTGATAGATTTGGTAGATGGAAGATTTCCAAATAGAAAAATGATGTCAAGTATAGAAGAGGAGAGAAGACTCTTTTATGTAGCAGTCACACGAGCCAAAGATAGACTATATCTATCATTAGCTCAATATGACAAAGTCAAAAAAGTAGATTACAAACCTTCTCAATTCCTACACGAAGCAGGACTTATCAAAGGTGAGTTTGTGGAGAAAGAGTAGGATTATAATACTTTTATCAAATTTTGCCATATTGTGCTACTCAACAATACAAAAACTCCAAAAAAACAATTATTAAAGCTATTTGGCTATAATAATTAACTTTTATAAAAATAACTAATATGGAGATATATATGTATCAATTTGATGATGATGACGAGAATGATTTTATGAGTCGTTCGCCACAAGAGTCATATTTTGGTGTAGCTAGAACGGCTAATCAAAATATTGTGGAACAAGAGTTAGAGAAGATGTTTAGAAGATTGGCAGTGGCTGAGAAGATGCTTGAAGATAGAGATTTGGGTGATGAGCATGAGAAACTGATGAGAGCCTTGGTAATTGATAAAGATATAGATGGGCGAACGGCTACAGTTTTTATTGAGCTTGTTGCTAATATTGTTACTCAATGTGAGTAGAGGAGTTTGAGGTGATAAGAGCAGTTGAGAGAAAGATAGAGCAGTTTATTATAGAGTTAGATGACAAAGAAGTCTCTACTCTCTATGCTAAACTTCCCTCTGGTAAAAGGCTTCGTGCGAAACTTATTTTGAAAATAGCAGGAGGTAGCTTACGAGCTATCAAGACGGCAAGTGTGGTTGAGCTGATACATGCGTCTAGCTTACTACATGATGATGTGATTGATGATGCAGATACTCGTCGTTCACAGCCGTCGCTTAATGCACTTTATGGGAATAAAAGTGCTATTATGTTGGGTGATATACTATATTCTAAAGGCTTTTTTGAACTTAATAATATCGGTTCTGATATATCTAAACTTATTTCAGATGCCGTTATACAGTTGAGTATCGGTGAGCTTAAAGATGTCTCTTTATCACAAGAGTTTAATACCAATAGAGCCGTCTATCTTAAGATGATATATCAAAAGACGGCTTCACTTATGGAAGCTAGTGCTGGTGCAGGTGCTTTATTGGCAAATAAACCACCAAAACCTTATATGACTTATGGTAAAAATTTAGGTATGGCTTTTCAGATGATAGATGATATTTTGGATATAACTTCTGATAGTGCGACTTTGGGTAAACCTGCACTACATGATTACGAAGAGGGGAAGACGACTTTGCCTTATATCTATCTATATGAGTTATTAGATAAAGAGGATAAAGAAAAACTTCAATCACTTCATAGAAAAAAACTAAGCATAGATGAACAAGAGTGGATAAAGCTTAAAATGGGTGAGTATAAAATTATCGAAAAAAGTTATCTTGAAGCCAAGGTATTGGTGGAAGAGGCTATAGAGTTGATGAGTGCTAGGGGTGAGAGTAGCTTATCTGATATTGCTAAAGATATGATAGAGAGGAGTTTTTAATGTACTATCAAGTTGTGAGTTTTTCTCATAAAAGTTGTGAGCAAGGGATTAGGGAGAAGTTGGCATTTTCTGATGATGAAGAGAAGATAGAGATGATAAATCAGCTTGTTGATTTTGAGTTTATCCATGAGGCTTTTCTTATATCTACTTGTAATAGGGTAGAGATTATTTTGGCTACGAGTAACAATTTCTCTAGCTATCATACAATTTTGGGACTTATGAGTCAAAAGAGTGGTATAGATTTTTATCAAATCAAAGCTACAAGTGAGAAGTTTGATGATGAAGAGGCTGTTCATCATATATTTTCAGTAGTATCATCACTAGAGTCTTTGGTGGTGGGTGAGTCTCAGATTACTGGGCAAGTCAAAGAGGGCTTTATGCTCTCATACAAAAACGGCTCAGCAGGACGCAAACTAAATCGTATATTGTCGTATGCTATTAAATGTGCTGCACAAGTGAGAAATGCAACGAATATTTCACAAAATCCTATCTCTATCTCTTCTGTGGCAGTAGCACAAGCACATCATCTATTGGGTGATAATATTACAGGTATGACAGGTGTTATTATCGGTGCAGGTGAGATGGGAGTTTTGGCAGCAAAACACCTTATAAGAGTAGGTTGTGATGTAGTATTTTTGGGTCGTGATAGAGAAAAAGTGAAAAAAGTAGCAAACTCTCTAGGTGAAGATGTCAAGTTTGATACTATGGATAAACTTCCTAAATATATTAATAAATATAGGCTCCTATTCTCAGCTACTTCAGCCAAAAAGCCTATAATTACCAAAGATATGATAGAGAATGAGAATGTAAATAGATTGTGGTTTGATATGGCTATTCCTAGAGATATTGAAGATATGGGTATGGAAAATCTTCAACTTTTCCGTATAGATGACCTTAGAAGTATCTCTCAAACCAACCATGCATTAAGAGAAGAACAGGCGATTAAAGCATCTGAGATTGTGACACAATTTAGAGATGAATTTTATGTATGGCTTCGGACTCTTTCTGTTGAGCCTGTGATTAAGCAGATGAGAGAGCATGTTTGTGTAGCTATTGATATGGAGATGAAGAGGGCTATCAAAAAAGGTTTTGTGCCTGTTGAAAATGAAGAGAATATGAGAAAGATGGCAGAGCAGATGTTTAATAGGTTTCTACATGACCCAACTCAAAACTTACGCCGTTCATCAGCAGATACCAAAAATTCAAACTGTATAGAGACGGTTAAGAAGATGTTTGATATAGATACAGAGCATATAGATTTCCAAAAATATAAATCAGACCACCACACAAAAGGTTATGAAAAGGAGAGACATGAGATTTAGTAAATTATTAATCCCAACAACAAAAGAGATACCCAATGATGCCTCATTGGCTAGTCATATCTACCTTATTAGAGGTGGATTTATACAATCAGTAGGTGGGAGTGGACTCTATAACTTCCTACCACTTGGTAAAAAGATATTAGACAAAGTTAGAGCCGTAGTCAAAGATGAGCTTGATAAGGCAGGATGTCAAGAGGTGAGCTTATCTTTTGTTACACCTACAGCATTATGGGAAGAGAGTGGAAGAGCAGGAGAGTATGGTAGAGAGCTTTTGCGTTTTAAAGATAGAAAAGATAATGACTATCTATTAAGCCCTACCAATGAAGAGGCTATGGTAAATATGGTTCGCCAAACTGTTAAGAGTTATAAACAACTCCCTCTTAATCTCTATCAGATAAATCTTAAGTTTAGAGATGAGATACGCCCTCGTTTTGGACTTATGCGAAGTAGAGAGTTTCTTATGAAAGATGGTTATAGCTTTCATACTTCTACAGAAGATATGGAGCGAGAGTTTACTCTTATGGAAGAGACTTACAAAAAAATCTATACAAGACTAGGACTAAATTACAGAGTAGTTGAAGCTGATTCTGGTCAGATTGGTGGAAGTGGTTCAAAAGAGTTTATGCTTTTAGCCGACGCTGGTGAAGATGATATAGTTGTCTGTGATAGTTGTGATTATGGAGCAAATATAGAAGTAGCTGAAGATGTTAAAGATGGAGATTTATGTAAGTGTGGCAAACCTTTGCGTATTACCAAAGGTATTGAAGCAGGGCATATATTTCAATTAGGCACACAATATTCAGAGCCTCTAGGTGCAAATTTCTTAGATGAGAATGGAAAAGCACAACCTATGGTTATGGGAACTTATGGTATCGGTGTAAGCCGTTTATTAGCAGGTATTATTGAGCAAAATCACGATGATAGAGGCTGTATTTGGACAAAAGAATCAGCACCTTTTGGTTTGCAAATTATCATCTCTAATATCAAAGATGAAGCACAAGTAGCACTAGGTGAAGAGATTTATAATACCCTATTAGCCAAAGGTGTAGATGTACTTCTTGATGATAGAAAAGATAGATTTGGAGCAAAAATCAAAGATTATGAGCTTATGGGTGTTCCTTATGGGGTGATAATTGGTAAAAAACTAAAAGATGGGTTAGTTGAGGTTATCACTAGAGATGGAATGACCAAAGAGGAAATATCTGTATCTTCTATCATAGAGATTTTGAGTGAGAGAGTTTAGATGATACTTTTAATTATTCCTTTTTTTTTAATAGAGCTTTTTCTCTCTTTGGCTGTTGGAGAGGAGATAGGATTTCTATGGGCTGTAGTATGGATAGGATTTAGCTTTTTATTGGGTATGATACTTCTCAAACGCTCTTCTAATACAATGGCAAATAATTTAGAGTCAGTTAAGAAGGGAAAATTGGATTTTAATAGATTCAAAAATACTAGTATATCATATGTAATAGGTGCTATACTACTTATTATTCCAGGGGTATTCAGTGATTTTTTGGGATTATTAGCATTGATTTATACCCTCTATTTACAATTTATTGCTAAAATAACACCAGAACAAACAAATAATTACAAAAAAGAAGGAGATAATGATGTCATTGATGTCGAAATTATTGATTAGTACCGTTGTAGCTACTCTAACACTTAGTGCGAGTGCTAAATATGAGAGTAAAGATTTATTAACTTATATTAAGAAATCTGTAGTCAAGAACCCACAAGTAAAACTAAAGGGTATAAGAATATTGGAGTCAAAAACTCATAAAGATTTAAAGGGTTGGGATATTCTACTTACTACTATGACTTTAGAATTTAATAAAAAAGAGATAGAAGTACCAGAGACTATATTTGTAAAAGATGGATTAGTTACAGGTAACTTAATAAATCAAAAAACAGGTATGAGCTACCGTAATGAGATTAAACCAACTGTTCCAGAGACTTTTTATAATGAAGCTCATCGACTATATGGAGATGAAGATGCTAAACATAAGATGCTTATATTCTCTGACCCACAGTGTCCATTTTGTCAAGATATAATACCAAATATACTCAAAGAGGTAAAAAAATACCCTAAAAAAGTAGCACTCTATTACTATCATCTTCCACTTCTTCGTATCCACCCTGTATCAGGAGTTTTAACCAAGGTTATGCATATCGCTCAAGCCAAAGGTAATCCAGATATTATAATAAAAATGTATGGACTCAAAATCAATCCAAAAGAGACAAATGTAGATACAATATTAGCAGAAGTCAAAAAACAGATAGGTTATGAAGTAAAAGCAGAAGAGCTAAATACAGCAGCATTAAAATACTCTATGCAAGCAGATGCTAAGTCAGCAAATAGATTAATGGTAGGTGGTACTCCAACTATATATATAGATGGTAAAATAGATAAAAGTAGAACTGGATATAAAGACCTTATATCATTTTTTTAAAGGTAAGTAGTGGAAAAATTAATAATAGCAACAAGAGCTAGTAATTTAGCTCTTTGGCAAGCGTATCATATCAAAGCAAGAGTAGAGGCATCATTTCCTAATATCACAGTTGAGCTTAATAAAATAGTCTCAAAAGGTGATAAAATATTGGATAAACCTCTAGCACTTATAGGAGGTAAAGGACACTTTACCAAAGAGTTAGAAGATGAGATGTTGGCAGGTAACGCACACTTAGCAGTTCACTCTCTTAAAGATGTACCAACATATATCCCAGAGGGTTTGGAGCTTTGTGCTATCACTACTCGTCAAGACCAGAGTGATGTATTATTATCTCATACATACAAAAGCCTTGATGACCTACCACAAGGTGCAACTGTAGGAACAACAAGCCTAAGAAGAAGAATGCAACTTCTTAAGCTTCGTCCAGACCTCACAGTAAAAGAGCTTCGAGGGAATGTAAATACACGACTAAGAAAACTCAAAGAGGGTCAATATGATGCTATTATATTAGCATATATTGGTCTTTATAGATTAGACTTACTCAAAGATATTCCTTTTGTTCAGAGATTAGAGACATTTATCCCACCAATGGGACAAGCAGCATTGGGGATAGAGATAGTAAGCTCTGATGATAAAGTGCGTGAGATAGCTATGAGTCTAAATGATAATAACTCATTTATCGCTACAAAACTAGAGAGAGATTTTGTATCCAAAATCGGTGCAGGATGTTCAGCTCCTGTAGCCGTAAATGCCGTAATTGATGGTGAAAATATCACAATCAAAGCGATGTTGGGCTACCCAAATGGTACAAACATCTTAGAAAAAGAGCTTACTTCAAAAGTGAGTGAATGTGATGACTTAGGAAATCAACTATCTCAAATGATGATAGATGACGGTGCTTTGGAGATACTAAGCAAAGCAGAAGAGATAGCATTCAAAGATGAAATGCCAGAGAGACTCTAAACAATATGGATTATGGCATAGTCTCAATAGCTATACCACTTCTAACGATACTATTAGCAATCCTTACCAAAGATGTCATAGTTTCGTTAATGGGTGGTATCTTTGTGGGGCTATTAGTCCTCAATAGCCTCAACCCTCTCACCTCTTTTATAGCCCTTTTTGATGGCATAATCGCACTCTTTAGCGAAGCGTGGATAGTCAAAACTCTTATATTTATCCTCCTTGTAGGCTCTATTATACGACTTCTTACAATAAGTGGAGCAGTTACAAGTTTCGTACATTACCTAAGCCAAAAATACCAATCCCTAGACTCACCAAGAGGAGCAATGTTATTAGCCTATTTTATCGGTGTAGTGATATTTATAGAGTCCTCTATCACTTCACTTGTTGCAGGAACAGTAGCCAAACCTTTATGTGACAAAAACGGGGTAAGCAGAGAGAAACTAGCCTACATCTGCGATAGCACATCAGCACCTATCTGCTCTTTAATTATGTTCAATGCGTGGGGTGCTTTGTTGTTGGGTCTTATTATGACAGCTATAGACTCTCACATCATCACAGGCAATGGCGTATCTCTACTTATCTCATCAATCCCATATAATTTCTATGCGATATTTACACTTCTTATAGTATTTGGTGTTATATGGTTTGGTGTAGATATAGGTGCGATGAAAAATACAAAACCAGTTGATTATATCCAAAGTGAATTTGAAAAAAACAGCGTAGCCACACCATACAGAATGCTCCTACCTATAATCATAATGGTATTAAGTGTTCCCATAGGACTCTACCTTACAGGAGATGGAGATATATTCAAAGGCTCAGGTTCTACCTCGGTATATTATGCTGTGATTGTAACACTACTTTTTATATATCTATATTTTGTACCGACCAAAATCCTCTCACACGAGAACTATTTCAAAGGATTATATGAGGGTATAGGAGATATGATACCGATAGTAATTATTATGATTTTGGCTCTTCTCATTGGTAAAATCATAGGAGATTTAGGCACAGCGAAATATCTTTCAAATATATTAAATGGCAATATTTCACCTATCTTCATACCACTACTAATATTTTGGGTATCAAGTATCACAGCATTCTCTACAGGAACAAGTTGGGGAACATTCTCAATTATGATGCCAATAGCCCTAGCAATAGGTGCAACAATGGATATACATATACCTCTAATAATAGCATCAGTAATCAGTGGAGGAATATTCGGAGACCACGCCTCACCAATATCTGATAGCACAATAATATCCTCAATGTCAGCAGATTGCGACCACATATCGCATGTCAATACACAACTACCGTATGCGTTATTGGCAGGAGGATTGGCTAGTGTTGGGTTTTTGATTAGTGGGTGGTTTTTTGGGTAGGATTTACTAATTATATAATGGTCCTAAGAAAAAATACCAATAAAGATATATTTTAATAGTTTTTCTTATTTATTTTTGAGATAAAACTTGATTTATAGGTGAATTAGAATTACTACTTTATATCTTTAAATAAGATAAAATATTATTCTCAATACTCTCTATATCATCTGTGGCATCTATAAAAAGATGTGGGATATTTAGAGCTATTATACTCTCTTTCATTTTATCTTGAACACTCATTAAATACTCTAATCCTCTCATCTCTATACCATCTAGGGTTTTATTTCCTGTGCGTTCTTTGAGAGTCTCTATATTGGTTATAAATAGTACGATTTTATCAGGGAAATGCCCCTCTAGTGCAAAACGGTTAAGAGATATAAGCTCATCAAAATCAAAATCTCCATTTGCCAACGCATAAGCCATACCTGATAAAAATCCTCTATCTGATATGATAAGCTTATTTTTATTTGGACTAATCACCTCTTGGTAATGTTCAGCACGGTCTGCCAAAAATAGCAAAAGTTCAGCTCTTTTAGAAGATAGATTATCAGATAATAGTATCTCTCTAGCTTTCTTACCAAATGCCGTTCCCCCTGGCTCTTTGGTGGTGATTATCTCGGGGTATTTTTGTGATATTCTCTCTATCTGTGTACTCTTACCACAAGTATCTATCCCCTCAAATAGTATATACATTTTAGTTTTCCTTTTTTAATATATTTATCTGTTTATTGAGTAAAGTCAAAATTACAATCTCACCATTTAACTCTTTTATATATTTTTCATTTTCTATATCATCATGAGCTGTAGAGTGAAGAATAGTTTGTTGGTAAAATTTAGTTTTTTTAAGTATATTTTGCATTTTTTTAATATTAATATCTTCTGTATCACTTAAGTCAAGTAGTTGTTTAATGATATTACTAAGCTTCTCTTTTGCACCCACTTGTGTAATAATCCTCAACTCTTCTACTATTCGTTCAAACTCTTTTCTTAAATATATACCTGCTTCATCTAAGCTATTGGTATTTAAATAGGTTTTTGCCACTTTTATATAATCTGTCTCTTTAGTATAAATAAGAGCTTCTTTATCAACATTAAGAAATATATTTTTAATATCCCAACTGTTATCTTCTTTTGATTTAAGTAATTTAATTATCAAATTATAAAACTGCAAATTATGAGTCAAAATAATCTTTTGATAATCATCAAATTCATTTAAAATATACTCTATAATATAATGCCTATTAGCCATATCAAGACTTGTGAGAAAATCATCTAAAACTAATAGTTTTAAAGGATTAGATTTATCTTCTTCTAGTTTAATCAATGCAAAAAATATTGCGATGGAAGTTAGTTTTAATTTGGCTTCGTTGAAGTTTTGTTTTAGGTTATCTTTATTGTCTATTTTTAAAATAATATTGGGAGTTGGATATATAATTATATCAATATCATCTACATTATCAGATGAAGTATCTCTATATTCAAAACTTATTTCAAAATCTTCTTTAAAATCATTTTTTATAATATCATTAGATGAATTTTCTACTTCTATTAATAAATTTTTAAGATTATTTAAATTATCTACAAGTAGTTTAGCTTTTTCCAAATGAGTTAAATCAACAGTATCACTATTTATTTTATCAAAAATATTACAAAAAATATCAAGCTTTGTAAAATATTTCTTTAAATTACTTTCTATTACACCATAAAAGTTATTATCATATAATATTAGAGACTCCAATAAGTCTTGATTTATAAAATAAATTGTTTTCTTATTTTTTACTTCAATATTATCAGGTAGCTTATAATTCTCATTTGGGATTATTAACTCTGTATCATTATCTAAAGTTACTTTTACACTTAAATCATCAATAGCATTATTATTTTTAAATTTATAAAAAGTAAAATCTTTATTCCTGAAATAAACTTTAAATATAGAATATAAAGCTTCATAAATAGAGCTTTTTCCAGTTCCATTTTCTCCATAGATTAAACAGTTATCATTTTTTATTTCAAACTCTAAATCTTTATGAAATTTAAAGTTTTTTAGTTCTATTTTTTTAATTCTCATCTGTATCTCTTAAAAAATCATCTATTCTTTCTATTTCAATCTTTTCTTTTTCTTTAAGAAATTTTTGAAACTCATCTTTACTAAGTTCTAATTTATCTGCTAATTCATTGTTTTCTTTAATTTTGGATTTTTTTAATTCTATAATTAATCCTTGTATATCAGATAGATATATAGTATTAACATTAGAGTCATTAATTATATCAATATTACCAAATATAATAGAACTAAAAAAATTATTACCTGTAAAGGACCGAAAAAGAAAATAATCTTTAAAGTATGCAATATTATCTTTTTCATCACAATATCCTATAAAATAAATAGGATATATAACTTTTTGACTGGGATTTAAATAAAAACTTAATAAAGATAATGCTTTTTTATTACGAATAGATTTAATATCATCAATATTAGAATAATTTACTTTTTTTATAGGATTACTCATATTCTTTCTTATATCAAAATCACTATCATCATTATCAATTAATAAATATCGTATAACCTTCTTAACTTTTAAAATCATCTCTTTGTCATCTCTTAAATTACAATTAAAAAGAACTAAAGAAGCAATATCTTTAATATCAAATTCATTTATAATTTGAAACCATTTTGTTAATTCAGCATATATACTTGGATTAATACTCACCTCTTTATAAAAAATAATAGTATCAATAATTTTAAATAAATCATCCATTATTTCATTATCCCTCTTATAAAAAAATGGAGAAAAGTCTTTTTGGAGAAAAATATCTAATAATTTTTTATCTTTTATTTTAATATCTTTTTGAACTTCTATAATTATTTTATACATCTCAAAAATATTATCAATAGTATAATTAATACTTTCACATTTTTTATATAAAATATTCCATTTTTTGATAAAAGTATCAGTATTATTATGACTTAAAGCAATAGCAAATATTTTGGCTTTCAATATATCAGAAGTTGAGAGACTTATTCCTCTAGTATTTATAGTTTCAAAAATATGTATAGCATTTCTTCTGGCTATATTTTTATCATTACCTTGAGTTTGAATTGGCAAGATAGATACATCATCAAGTAAAAAATCAGATAAATCAAAAAGTTTATTATCTTCTAACTTATCTAATCTCGTATAAAAATAACATATATTTTTTTCAAAATTATTATCTTTTATCTTTATACAATTATCTAAACTCAAATCTAACTCCAAAGCATCTTTTAAAAACTGTGCATCTCTCTCTTGAAATACCATAGTTTTTAATCTCTGCTCTTTTTTTTCACCTGTTCTTCTATCTAATTCCCATATAGAGCTTTCTAATTTTTTATTATTTTTATCAAAAAATAGAAATGCTTTTATCAAAAGTGTTAGTGTTGTAAGTCTCTGTTGTCCATCAATAACTTCTAATCTATGTTTATCTTCTATGCTTGAAGCAAGTACAATATTACCCAAAAAATATTCATTTGTATTTTCATCTTCAAATGCTCGTTCTAAATCATTAAATAAATCTTCACAGTGCTTTTCCCCCCAAGTGTATGGTCTTTGATATGCAGGAATTATATATTGATTTTTATCACCTGTAAATAATGCTAAAATGGATTTCTCTTCTGCTTTTAGGTTTAATCCCATTATCTACTCTCCATTATAATCTTCAACACCTCAACTGGTACTAAATGGTCTATCTTTCCACCAAATGGTATTATCGCTCTTACTATTGATGAGCTGATAAATGCATACTCCAAACTAGGCATTAAATATACCGTCTCTATCTCCTCTTTGAGTGATGAGTTGGCGTATCCCATCTGTAGCTCATACTCAAAATCACTTACAGCTCTTAATCCTCTTATAATGATATTGGCTTCAAGTTTATCAGATAAATCTACCAAAAGCGTATCAAAACTCAGCACTGTGATATTGGAATACTCTTTTACCACAGACTCCACCATCTCTACTCGGTGAGAGAGAGTAAACATAGGCTTTTTATTTTTGTTCTCTGCTACTGCTACTATTATCTCATCAAATATATTAGAAGCTCTCACTATAATATCAAGGTGACCGTTAGTGATAGGGTCAAATGTCCCTGAATATATTGCTCTTCTCATCTCTTTTTTTATCTCTTTTTTCATATCTATTCCCATCTTTTATATAAACTATTCTCTATCCCCAACACATCATACCACTTACCAATGATAAATCTTTCCATCTCTTCAATGGTATTGGACTTTGAATAATATCCCATCACAGGAGGAGCGATTATCACACCTAGAGAGGCTAATTTGTGCATATTTTCTAGTGCTATAGCAGAAAATGGCAACTCTCGTGGAGCTAGGAGAAGCTTTTTTTGCTCTTTGAGTGCTACAGAAGCTACTCGTGTGGGAAGATTATCACTTATCCCACATGCGATTTTGGCAAGAGTATTCATACTACATGGAATAACCACTGTAATATCTACACCAAAAGAGCCACTTGATATGGATGAAGCTATATTTTGGCTATTGTGTAGAGTTACTTTTTTATTTTCAAATGACTCCACGGTGAGGGCGTTATCTGATACAACAAGATGGACATCTATATCATTAGGAAGATACTTTATAAATTTTTTCCCCAAATCGACACCACTAGCTCCTGTGATTGCTACAACTAGTTTCATTTTATACCTTAAATATATATGTAATAATTTTGATTTTGTTATTAAGTTTGGTGGTACCGCAGGTCGGATTCGAACCGACACGCCCTAAGGCAGAAGATTTTGAGTCTACCAAGTCTACCAGTTCCATCACTGCGGCAAATCTACAGAGTATCTGTAAATGTAGGAGAGAATTTTACATCTTTTAAACTTAAATAGAGTTGAGGAGTTGAAATATTTAGGATAAATGAGACTACCGCTATATTATTATTTTTAAAAACTGATGTTACGCACTTTGTAGATTTACTAATAATAATAGTAAATATAGAGTTAAATAGCTATTAAGAGTAGAGACTTCTCTACTCTTTTACTCCTCAATCCCAAATATCTCTCTATAAGCTAACTCCAAATCTTTTTTATCTCTGTAGTCAATTATATCACCTATTACTATAGTTACTTCTTGATGAAGTTTCTTATCTGCTAGAGCATTTTGGAGTGCATCTTGTGCGTTACTTTTGATATAAAGAGGTAAAATAGGAAGACGATTTTTAAGAGCTATTATTCGTGTACCATTTTTAAATGTTCCCAGTGGTTTATCACTTTTATTTCGTGTACCCTCGGGGAATATAAATATAGATTGTCCCATCTTTACAGACTCTTTTATATCTTTAAAAAATTCACCCATTTGGCTCTTTTCTCTATCTAAAAGGATTGAACCTGCATTACGGACAAATAGTCCAAAGAAGAATGAGTTATATAACTCTTTTTTGGAAATCCAAGGACCAAATATAGAGGTGTTTTGCATAGTTACCTCGACTATAGGTGGGTCTATGATACTTCTATGGTTTACGAGTATAATATACTGTCCATCTTTAGGTAGATTCTCTTCATTTTCTATTTTGACTGATATATTAAGAGTTTGCAGTTGCGCTAGAGAGTAGCCTAATCTAAGTCTCTTTTTCTCTTGTGCTTCATCTGTTTTTTTAAGTCTGTAGCCAAAGATATTGGTAAGGTAGAGACCATAAATCCCTTGTAGTATTGCATTTATTGTCATGGTATATCCTTTTTTGAAAGGGTAATTATAGCTAAATTAATTTTTATTTAGGAGAATAAAATATTTTTAAATTATAACAATGAGTAAGTTATATAGACAAACCTATCAAATTTGGTAAAGATAGAATAGCTTGTATAATGCAAATAAGAGAAAAAGCTTATTTCATTGGCATTGCCGAAGAGGTAGAAGGCGAATTTAGAATTCGTTTGTT
Organism: Sulfurovum sp.; assembly: GCA_045267865.1. Taxonomy (GTDB): domain Bacteria; phylum Campylobacterota; class Campylobacteria; order Campylobacterales; family Sulfurovaceae; genus Sulfurovum. The sequence goes on from JASFZJ010000057.1 coordinate 15,277, forward strand.
TTTGATTAGAATTCTAAAATATGGACATTTTCCATTTATTGATAAATCTTTTTCATTATTCCCTTTTCTAAATTTAACTATTTCAAACTGATTGGGGTTGAACTTATGTAGAAATGTTATAGGTACACCCATAAATCCTTTGTAGTCTAATGGTATGTCTTTTGTTTTATTAATATTAATAGCATCATAGTTATCATAATGAGGGTATTCAATTTCGTTTCCAAAATATCTCTTTGTGAGAGTAATATCTTCATGTCTTTTAAAAGTCTCTAAATTACTTAACCATAGACAATTGTTTGGAGAAACTATTCTATTTCCAAAGCTATCAATCCTAGTCTCTGTACCATAGAGTTCATAGTGTTTGGGGACAATAAAACCTGAGATACCTCTACCAAGGTTTATTCCTAACCATGCCTTATTTTTATGAATTAACTTAAAAATTTCTTTATAAGTAATAGCATTAATATTACCAATTATTAAGAATTTTTTATCGTATTTAACCAATTGAGCTACATACTCTCTAAATAATGAAAATGGTGGATTAGTAACGATAATATCAGACTGCTTTAGTAGTTCGATACTTTCATCACTACGAAAATCACCATCACCTTCAAAATGAACAATCTCATTTACATCTTCTACACCTGTATATTCAAAGAAAAAGCCATTTTCAACTTTCTCGGTATTAAATAAATTCATTTCTCGTTTTCTGTAACAAGCCGTTATTAATTTTTTGATACCCAATTCTTTAAAGTTTAATACAAAATAGTTAAAAAAATTACTAGTTCGAGCATCATCACAATTACAAAAAACTACTTTATCTTTAAAATGGCTTTTATAATGTTTTAGCTCACTTTCTATATCTGAAAGCTGTGTATAAAATTCATCATTTTTGTTCTTTTTTGCTTTTTTCAACAAAGAGTGTTGTACTTTTCTTGTCATAATGAACCTGTATTATTTGTTATTGGTAATTTGGTTAAATAGTTCACTTCCTAATACATTAAGAGAAGATTTAGAAATTTCAATCATAATGTCAAACATTTTATTAGTATTCCACTTTTTTCCATCTCCTTGTGTATATATTGAAGTTGCTTGAAGCATAATTGTTTTATCAAAATGCTTAACAAATTTATTTTTACACAAATTAGTATTTATCGGCATACCATAATTTGCAGAGGTCAATCTATCTAGTCTATTTAGCATTCCTAAATTATAATCAAGCTTTACTACTCTTCCATCAGGTCTTTTAACTGAAATAGTTTCTGTTAAAAAGTTTGAGCCTTCCAGAAATAAGATATAAGGGAAATGGGATTCAGATAGCATTAAATTAGCAACTTCTGATATATTTTTATGTGACCTTTCTATTGCATTACCAGCAGTCATCAAATCTTGATTATTATCTTTACCAACTAATTTTCCTTTTTGAATATTTTCAATATCTTTCCCTTGATGTTTAGCTTCTGATACTAATATTATTCTCCAATTACCGTTATCATCTTTTACTTCAATTATTCCACCATCAGGTTTAATACTTGAATTTAATACAAAAAGAGTTTGTCCTAATTCTGCATCAAGTTTCTGTAACGCTTTATTTATTTCTTTTTTTCTTATACTTTTTTTGTATTGAAAAGCTAATTGAGGAAATTCTTTTTCAAGCTGTTTAACTACAAGCTGTGAAGTATATCCAACTGTTATATCGTGGGACTTTGCCTCATCTCCAAATATACCAACTACACCTTGAGACTTTTTATGTTGATTTGTTAATCTTTTTGATTGATTTTTTTTAGACATATTGTTTCCTTTCTATTAACACTTCTTTTTTAGTTAAAACTTTCGGTACTTTATTCTCTATAATATAGACGAAATAAAAATATTATCTAACAGAAAAGAGATTCAATTTATGTCCAAAATTATATCTTTATTGTCAAAAATATGGCTTAAAATCATAAACCTATTAAAACGCATAATTAACAAATTTTTCTCTTTATTTTTTACTTTTTCTTCTGATTATAGGTGCTATACAGTTTATTAGTGTTATTATTTTATCTATTTGTATTTATATGAGGAGATAGAAGATGAATTCAGCATTTGGAGTATTGGATTGGGTGGTATTTGGTGGATATTTCTTGATACTTATTATCACCTCTATTATCCTTAGCAGAACTAAGATAGAGACTACTAGAGACTATTTCGTGGGAAGCAACTCTATGCCTTCGTTGGCTGTGGCTATCTCTATATTGGCTACTTCTCAATCAGCTGCGACATTTCTAGGAGGTCCTGAATACTCTTATAGCAAAGACCTCACATTTTTGGGCTTTTACTTCTCCTCATTTTTGGCTATTGTCTTTGTATCGCGTGTGCTTATCCCTAGATTTTATGCTATCAAAGCTGTGACGGTTTATGAGCTTTTGGAAGTGCGTTATGGAGAGAGTGCCAAACAACAAGCAGGGGCTATGTTTTTGGTTGGGCGACTCTTTGCAAGTGGGGCGAGGCTCTATATTGGTGCGTTGGCTATTTCGATGATTCTGTTTTTGGATATTACACCTTCTCATGTGGCTATCTCTATTGCTATTTTGATGTTGAGTGCTTTGGCTTATGTCTATTTTGGTGGAGTCAAATCGGTGATACTCTCTGATATTATCCAAGCTATTACCTATATTGGGGCTGGTATCGCTGTGCTTGTCTATCTATATATGGCGATTGATACAGATATTTTGACTATTATATCCACACTAAATGCCGAGAATAAACTTAGAGTGATAGATTTCTCTATGAGTGGAGGCTTCTCTATTTGGGCGTTATTGGGAGGGTGGCTTCTGCTCAATATCGGTGCGTATGGACTAGACCAAGATATGACCCAAAGGGCATTGAGCTGTAAAAATACCAAAGAGGCACAACGCTCACTTATGATGAGTATCTATATGACTATTCCTGTGGCTATCTTATTTTTGCTCATAGGACTACTTCTCTATCTCTTTTATCACCATCCAGAGCTTTCACATATAGATACTACTGTAATCCAAAACTTCAATGGTGAGAAGATTACGATATTTATGTACTATATTCTCCACGAGATGCCAGAGGGTATGCGAGGATTGGTCACCGTTGGAGCAGTCGCAGCCGCATTGTCTAGCTCCAACTCTGTATTGGGGGCTATGTCGTCAGTGGCGATAGAAGATTTATACCGTCCGTGGAGAGAGAAGAGAGAGAAAAGGGATGAAAAACACTACATAAAAGCAGGACGAAACGCTGTAGTTATATTTGCCATAAGTCTATCGCTAATGGCGATGCTCTCATACTATTGGCAACGCTACACAGAGCTACCACTTTTGAGTTTTGCATTGGGAGTGATGGCATTTGCATACACAGGACTTATCGGAGTATTCGCCTCAGCGATATTTACCAAAAGAGGCAATAGCAAGACCGTTCCTATAGCTTTGATAGGTGGATTTCTTACGGTCTTATTTTTACAACCTTATATATTTGGAGCAAGTTTAGGCTTTGCGTGGCAGATAATTTTGGGTACAGTTGTATCATTTGGGATTATGATGAGTGGGGGAGAGTTGGAAGCTGAATGAAAAATACAAATGCAGGTAGAGGGAGAATATAGATATAAATTTATCTGACTAAATCACCCTCTTAGCCAAAACAAACTTCTTTGCATATCGTCCATAAATAAGAGAGGAAATTATTACTCCTTTACTCTTAGATGCTGCGTGGATAAACTCTCCTGCTCCTATATATATGCCTACATGGGTTATGGGAATACCTCTTCTTCTATCTGTTAGGAAAAATACTAAGTCTCCTCTTTGGAGATACTCTTTTGGTACAAAAATACCTACTTTTGATTGTTGTAGAGCTGTTCTTGGTAGGGAGATATTGTGTTTTTTGTATAAGTATTGTACATAGCCTGAACAGTCAAATCCATTTGGAGTTGTGCCTCCCCATATATATTTTCCTCCTTTGAACTGTTTGGCATTTTCTAATAAAATCTGCTGTTCGTCTTTTGAAGTGATATATATTGACCCTTTATTATATGCGTTCTCTCTTTTTTGTTTAATCTTTTTGCTTTTCTCTTTTAGCTGTTGATTTATTATGGCAAGGTTTCTTGCGTAATATATCTCATCATATATCGCCTGAATGGAGTAATCTGAGGCTTTTTGAGTGAGGCATTCATTCTCTTTGTGTGTTATTTTTCTATTTTTATATAGTGAGCCGTCATTGTTTATTATTGTAAATAGACTACTATAAGATATAGATGATATGATTATGTATATTATTACTGTTTTTTTCATTGTCTTCACCCAATTATTAGATATATTAAATAATATCAAAATGAAGATAAGATATAACTTTTAAGGAATGATTTTATGAGAACTAATATAAGCGTAGTTAAGACACTTCTGGATGCTTTACCATTTATCAAGAGATTTGCAAATGAGAAGATAGTTATCAAGTATGGAGGCTCAGCTCAAACTAGCCCACAACTCAAAGAGCAATTTGCTCAGGATATAGTGCTTTTGCATTTGGTGGGGATGAAGCCTATTATTGTTCATGGTGGAGGTAAGAGTATTACCAATTTACTCTCTGATTTGGGTGTGGAGACTCGTTTTGTAGATGGACAGAGGGTAACTACCAAAGAGGTGATGAGAGTCGTGGAGATGGTGCTAAGTGGAGAGATAAATAAAGAGATAGTATCACTACTAGACAATCATGGAAGTAAAGCTATTGGAATATCTGGTAAAGATGGGGGATTTATGAAAGGTCGTCCAAAAGACTTTGAGAACTTTGGCTATACGGGTATAATAGAAGATGTCAACCCTGAAATTGTAAATAATATAATAGAAGATGGAGCTATACCTGTAATAGCTCCAATTGCAGGGAGTAGTACAATGGGACATCCTGGATTTAATATCAATGCAGACTTAGCAGCTAGTCGTGTAGCTGTAGCACTAGAGGCTCGAAAAGTACTTTTTCTTACAGATACTCATGGTGTATTGGATAAAGATATGAACCTTATCACAAATTTAAGTATAGAGAAGACAGAGGCATTAAAGTTGGATGGTACAATACATGGTGGTATGTTACCAAAGGTAGATGCGTGTATTGAGGCTCTTCGTGGAGGAGTTAAGAAAGCACATATAATTGATGGAAGAGTAGAACACTCTCTTCTATTGGAGATTTTGACTAGTTCAGGAGTAGGAACATGTATAGAGCTTTAGTTTTTATTTTTTTATCCCTTTCTATCTCTATTTTTGCGATAGATTTAATACCAATTGATAGAGAGATACCTGTGGATAGTCGAAAAGTAGAATTAGGTAAAATGCTCTTTTTTGATACTATACTCTCCAAAGATAAAACACTCTCTTGCAACTCTTGTCATGATTTGGCAACTAATGGAGCTGATAATTCTAAATTTAGTATGGGTATAGATGGAAAGATGGGTACTTTTAACTCTCCTACTGTATATAATGCTGTTTATAACTTTAGACAGTTTTGGGATGGACGGAGTAAAAATCTCAAAACACAAGCATTAGGACCGATTATAAATCCTGCTGAGATGGGAAACACGATAGTAAATGTATTGATTGATTTAAAAAAAAGCAGATATAAAAAGCTTTTTTTATCAATATATGAAGATGGAGTTACAGAAGATAATCTAGCAGATGCTATAGCTGAATTTGAAAAAACACTTATTACTCCTAACTCTCCATTTGATAAATATCTCAAAGGAGATAAAAATGCTTTAACTAAAAAGGCATTAAGAGGTTATAAAATCTTTAAAAGAAGAGGATGTATATATTGTCATAATGGGATAAATATAGGTGGTAATATATATAATAAATTTGGTGTATATGAGAGTATAAAAAGCAAAGAGCTTGGGCGATATAATATTACTCATAAAGAGGAAGATAAATATATGTTTAAAGTACCATCTTTACGAAATGTGGCTATAACAGCTCCATATATGCATGATGGACGCAGTAAAACTTTAAAAGAAGCTATTAATCTTATGTCTAAATATCAACTAGGAAGAGTTGTGAGAGAGAATGAAATGGATGATTTAATACATTTTTTGAAATCTCTTACAGGAGAGATACCTAAATCTATAAAAGATATAAATGAAACAGAATAATAATTATATAAGAAAAGATAAATTTGACTGGATAAGTATCCTTTTGGTCTTTTTTGGAATTATACTTATATCTCTATTGCTATATCTCAAAAGTGTAGATAAATCAATCAAAGAGTATGAGCTTTATAAGTCTAAAATAAATAAACTTTATCAATATAATCAAGATTTTAATATTATGTTTTTACAATCTTATCGCTCTTTGGATAATGATAATATTGTTATGAAGAGTAGGCTATTTGAAAACATAATAATATATCTTGAAAATAGTAATATCACAAAGAAATTTGGTAAAGATGTGATAGACACTTTCTCTCTTATCAAGTCAGACTATATGATAAAATCAGAATTTATAGAGAACTTTAAGAGTACTAATGCTAGGATAATTATTACTATGGTATATCTATATGATATACGAAAAACAATTCAAGATAATAAAGATATAACTATTCATACTAAAATGATTGTATGGGAGATACTCTTTAAGGTAGGTCAATTACTATTTGACTCTACTGTTGAACTAGGAGAGATAAAGCTTGATATATCCAAACTAAAAGAGAGTATAGATAATAAATATATAATAATTTTTGATAGACATATCAAAGAGTTTTTTAAAGATAGTAAAAAAATAAACAAGATTATAATTAAAAATAGAGAATTGAATTTGGTAGGTCATATTGACAATATGAATATTATATTAGATAAGGTCTATAAATCATATCATAAAACAAAAAATATTATAGGTATATCTTTTTTTATCTTTGCTTTTATAATTTTGTTAATTCTTGTCAAAATGTATCTTAAAGTACGCAAAAATAGAGAAGAGGTATATACTTTAGCATATAGTGATAGATTGACTAAATTACCAAATAGAAGAGCATTTGAAGACTATTTAGAGAATATTATGCAGATAGAGAAATCAAATGAGTTCTTTATGCTCTTTTTGGATATTGATAGATTTAAGATAGTTAATGATAGCTTAGGGCATGATATTGGTGATGAGATACTAGTTATTTTGGGAGAACGGCTACTCTCTATTTTGAAAGATGGTGATTTCTTAGCACATATTGGTGGAGATGAATTTGTAACTATTATTGAGTCTAATATATTGTTTGATAATATAGAAAAATTTATAGATGATGTACATACTGTAATAAGAAAACCGATAAATATCAAAGAGTACAGCCTCAATATAACATCTAGTATAGGTATTGTAAAATATCCAACAGATGCACAAGATAAGAGACAACTCTTGAAATATGCAGATATTACTATGTACTCGGCCAAAGAGAGGGGAGGAGATAGTTATTCTTTCTATCATCCAGAGCTATCTATCAATATACAAAGACGACTAGATTTAGAACAAGAACTCTCAAATGCTCTGGAGAAAAAAGAGTTTATACTAAATTTTCAACCACAATATACTTTAGATACAAGAGTTATAACAGGTGCAGAAGCTCTAATACGATGGAATAACCCTATTTTAGGAGATGTATCACCTGAAGAGTTTATTCAAATAGCAGAAGAGACAGGGCTTATTGTAGATCTTGGATACTATATATTTTATGAAGCATGTAGTGCTTATATGGATTGGAGGAAAGAAGGAGTAGAGTTAGATTTAATCGCTATTAATATATCAAGTGTACAGCTTAGTCAAAATGACGCTTATGAGAGATTTACATCTATTATGAATGATTTAAAGATAGACCCAAAAAATATAGAGATAGAGTTAACTGAGAGATATATAATGGAAGCCTCAGAAGAGAATAGCACTATAATTAAAGATTTAAGAGCTTTAGGGTGTAGGATTTCGATTGATGATTTTGGTACAGGATACTCATCTATGAGTTATCTCAAAACCCTCCCTATAGATACTATCAAGATAGATAAATTATTTATTTTGAATATTCCTGAGAATAAACATGATATAGCTGTAGCAAAAGCGATTATTATATTATCTCAAAGTTTAGGATATGAAGTGGTAGCTGAGGGGATAGAGAATATAGAACAAGAGACTATACTCAAAAACTTATCTTGTGACAAAGGACAAGGCTATTTTTTTGCAAGACCTATGGATAATGAAACTTTTTTAGAGTTTATAAAAAATCATAAGTAGCTAAACTTCTCTATATTAGCTTATTTGGCTATAATATTTTTTATAATAAATATGTAGGATGATATAGATGGATTTTATTGAGACAAGAGGAAATGATGGAGTTAAACCATTAAAAGTAGCATTTTCAGAAGCGATACTTAGCCCAAGTGCTAGTTTTGGTGGGTTATTCGTACCATCAGCAGTTCCTGATTTAGATAAAGCATTTTTGACTAAGCACCTTAATAGCCACTATAAAACGATGGCATTAGATTTTTTGGAAAATTTTGGTATAGATATAGAAAAAAGTGTTCTTAAAGAAGCACTTAATAGATATGATGGATTTGATGACCCCTCAAATCCTGTACCACTAAGCAAAATAGAAGATGACTGTTTTGTATCAGAACTCTACCATGGACCTACTCGTGCATTCAAAGATATGGCGTTGCAACCTTTTGGATATATATTAAGTGATTTGGCAAGAAAAAGAGGTGAGAACTATCTTATTATGGCAGCAACGAGTGGAGACACAGGACCTGCTACACTAGAGACATTTAAAAATCAAGATGGTGTTCAAGTAGCATGTCTATATCCTGATGGTGGTACTTCTGATGTTCAGAGACTCCAAATGGTTACAGAAGATGCAAAAAATCTAAAAGTAATAGGTGTAGAGGGTAATTTCGATGATACTCAAAATACTCTTAAAGAGCTTTTAGCCTCAGATGAGTTCAAAAAAGAGCTTGAAGCCAAAAATATCAAACTCTCAGCAGCAAATTCAGTAAACTTCGGACGGATTATATTTCAAATCATATACCATATTCACTCATACCTTGAACTTGTACGAAAAGAAGAGATAATAATGGGTGAAAAGGTATATCTTGTAGTCCCAAGTGGTAATTTTGGAAATGCTCTAGGTGCATATTATGCCAAAAAAGCAGGACTTCCTATAGAAAAAATCCTTATCTCTTCTAATATCAATAATATTCTCACAGATTGGATAAGTAACGGTGAGTATGATTTGACTACAAGAGAGCTTATCCAAACAGAATCTCCTGCTATGGATATACTCAAAAGCTCAAATATAGAGAGAATTATGTTTGATAAATTTGGAGCTAAGAGAACGAGAGAGCTTATGGAAAAGTTAGAGTCAAAAGGAAAGTACAAACTTACATCAGATGAACTATTACTTTTACAAGAAGATTTTGAAGCATCTTTTTCAGATGATAAAGAGTGTGAAGAGGTAGTAGGAAAGTATGCCAAAAAAGGATATATCCTAGAGCCTCACACAGCTACTTGTATCAAATCTTATAAAAATCTTAGAACAAAACCACTTAAAACTATTATCTACTCTACAGCAGAGTGGACGAAGTTTAGCCCTGCTGTATCAAAAGCATTAGGTAATGAACTCAAAGATGATATAGAGGCTCTTAGATGGGTAAGTAAAAATACAACTGTAACCGTACCACCGATGATAGAGGGGCTTTTTAGTAAGCCAATCATTCACAAAATAGTAGTCGATAAAAAATCTATCAAAGGAGAGATGCTAAACTTCTTGTAGAGAGTTTAGTACATTATATTATGATGAAAAACTATTTTAAATTTATATTATTATATACAGTGTTAGTGAGTAGTTCTTATGCCAAGAGTATCGTAGATTGTAGAGTCGTGACTCAAACAAAAAAGATATGTGATCCATACACCTCACAACTGATATATGTAAAAGAGATAGATTATGATATAGATAGGAAAAAACTTATAATGCAAAAGAGTCTCCCTATTCCAAAAGTAAAAAAGGTGAGAGTAATTTCTGTAGATGATATGATAGAAGGTGATGAGTATATTCAAGAGTCTATGAGATATATAGGAACAGATAATATATCCATAGAAGATAAAAAAGTAGATAAAAATAAGACCAAAAAGCCAAAATATGGGATATATCTTATCGTAAGTGGAGATAATCTTAGTAAAATTGCTAGTAGATTTAATATGAAGACAAGGGCTTTGAGAGACTTCAATAAACTTAATGGTAACTCACCATTACGCATAGGACAAGAGCTAAAAATTCCATTTGCACAAGAGATAGTAGATGGTAGAATGAGTGGAAAGTACAAAATCAAAAGAGGTGACCATTTAGGCTCTATTGCCAATAAATTTGATGTTAAACTTAAAAAGCTTATAAAATATAACCACTTCAAGCGAAATACAATTATGAGAATAGGGCATATAATCAAACTACCATTACCTTATATACTTAAAATAGAGAAGAGAAAAAGAGAGATAGAAGCCAAAAGACAAGCAGTTAAAAAGGTACAATTAGACAAAAAAAGAAAAAAAGATATAAAAAGAAGAGATAAGATAAGTATGAGGGGTGGTATAGGCAAAAGAAAGCTTAGAGTAACAGCCACAGCCTATAGTTCACATGCTAATCAAACTGATAGTACACCATTCTTAGCAGCATGGAATAACCATATTCGTCCAGGAATGAGGATTATCGCAGTATCAAGAGATATGCTCACAAGATACCGTATGCGTAATGGTACAAGAGTAAGAATAGGTGGACTTCCAGGATATTACACAGTCCGAGACAAGATGAATAAACGATATAAAAAGAGAATAGATATTTATATGGGAATGAATAGAAGAAAAGCCTTGCGTTGGGGTAGAAGAAGTGTGGTTATATATTGGTAAATGACTATTACACCTTTAGAGATTATTCTCTTTAAGGTATGATAACTCTATTATAATAGTAACTCCTACTTACAAAAATGCACCATCTTAAATCTATCTCCCATTATTGTTGGGGCTATTAGAGTTTTTATTTTATCTGCTTCTCTCATATACTTCTCTTGGGTTGTCTGTTTGGCAAACTGTTCTAATATATCTATAATCCCAAATCGTATTAAAGCTCTTGCTTGTGTCTCATAATGAGGCTCTGAAAATCCTGCATCACTAAAAGCTTGTGAGATATGTTGAAAATTTACATCATAGGTAATATCATCGTTTTGGTAGGCTTCACTTAGCTTTAAATCTTTATCAAAGAGTGGGAAAGTCTCGTGTTTACGATATATTCTAATAGAAAAATCATTACGGATATATTTCTCTCCATAATCAAAAGAGATAAAATCACATCTTTTTATGCTATTAAACATATCTTGTGCAAATTTCTCATATCCCACTGCTATTTCACCTTGATTTAGATGGTGAGGTCTGCTCCATTCTAATATTACACTAGGAGCTTTTTGCCATTTTATTTCGTGATTTTCTACTACTGCTATCTCTTCATTTTTAAGCAACTCACACGGAAAAGCATCAAAAATTTCATTGGCTACAAAAAAGGCATAATCTTCATCTATATCTTTTATATCATTAAAATGTGTGATAGTTATATCATCTCCAAATCTCTCTTTGATATATTCTAATTGAGCTTTTTGTACTTTTGGTTGTCTCTCTACAATTCCAAATTTGAGTGTTTTTATAAGTGTGGGGTCGCAACTGTAGAGCCACTGTATCATATCACATAATAGGTAGCCTTGATGTGCCCCTATCTCTATAATCCACCCATCTCTAGGAGATTTTTCTTCAAGAAGCAGTTTCAAAAAGTAGTTGGCTATACTCGCTCCAAAAAAACTACTTGTACTTACAGCCGTATAAAAATCTCCACCTTTACCAATAGCTTTGAAGTTTTTGTAATATCCATCTTCTCCATAGAGCCAACTATCCATATATTTACTAAAGAGCATTTTCCATCCGTGCATAGAGTTTTAGAAGTTGTACCTGTTTATCTATTCTAAATATCTTTTGGTCAATTTTACGAATTTGAAGAGAGTTGTACATAATATCAGAATCTAGTTTTGTCTTCTCTCCTGCTTTTACGAGATTTTTGGTCACTCTATAGAGATTTTTGTATATCTTCTCATCTTTATGAGCTAGATTTATCTTTTTATTTATTATTCGTAAGCTATCTTTTATCCATTGATACTCTTTATCTATACTATCTTTTTTATCCAATACACTTAGCTCTGATTTGAGTTTAGCTACTTTAGATGACTCAATATCTTTGTATGAGTTAAAATCAATGGGCATACTCACCGTTAATCCGTACGAGTAATAATCCCCTTGCATAGATGTAAATTGTGGGTCACCTTTGGTATATTGTCCACTTAGATATACAGCAGGAAGATATTTTGCCCATGTTATTTTGACATTATTAGAGGCTTGTTCTGCTTTAAATATATCTCTTTTGAGTTCTAAGTTTTTGGTTTTATAGTTGTCTCTACTCATAAGCTTTAGCTTTGGAAGTTTAAGCTTTTTTGGATTTTTATCACTTAAAAGTTTAAATTTCTGATGAAGTTCAAGTAGTGTAAGTTCTATCTGCAATAGAGCCGTTTGGTCTTGACTCTTTTTGAGTATAGCTTGGTCAAGGAAACTACTATCTAAGAGTCCAGATTGGTAGCTGTCTCTCTTTTGACGAATATCAATTTTATCATTTTTAATCAAAAATCGTAGCTTTTTCTGTTCAAGCTTTGCTTTTTTCATACTAAACAAAATTGACACAGCATCTGCTATCATCATTCTCTTTTGAAGCTTTATATCAGTTCTATTTGCATTACGAAATGACTCTGCATATTTGATACCATAATATATCCCACCAGAACGAAATATAGGTTGATTAATTGATACTGTATAGTTAGCTTTGATAATCACATCACTACCAAATTGAGTAGTATAGTTTTTGCTATATGAGAGCTGAATAGGACTCATCCAACTATTTGATAGTTTATCACTCTCTAGCTCATTACTCTCTAGGCTATAGTCAAAAAGTAACTCTTTATTTGTAGATAGAATACTACTCAAATTATCACTATACACACTAGTAACCAATAGGCTACATATTATTAATAGATTTTTCAAAACGCACGAATCCTTCATCAATTTCATTTTTATTTATTGTAATACTAGGTAAGAAACGAACTGTATTTCGCCCTGCTTTAAGTATCACCAAACCATTTTTCATACACTGCTTTATAATAGAAGATTGAATATCAGCACTCTTAGCTCTCAAACCACGCATAAGACCTAATCCCACGGCTTTATCAAAGAGGTGAGGATATTTAATTACTATATCGTTAAGTTTAGTAGAAAAAGCTATAATAATCTCATCTATTACTCCTTTGTCATATAGAGAGCTTAAAATATCCAAAACAGCCAATCCAGCACTTGTGCTTAGATAGTTACCTCCAAATGTGCTACCGTGTTCACCCATGCTCAAAATATCTTTATGCCTTGTCATCACAGCACCAATAGGCACACCACCACCCAGACCTTTGGCAAGTGTGATAATATCAGGCTCTATCTCATAGAGGTTAGATGCCAAAAATTCACCTGTACGATATACACCTGTTTGGACTTCATCTACTATAAGTAAAATATCCTTAGATTTAAGATATAAAGCTAATTTTTGTATCTCATCTTTGGCAAATGGCTCAACACCACCCTCACCTTGTACAAGCTCAATAAGTACAGCTACCGTCTCATCATCTATAGCCTTATATACATCTTCTATAGATTTTTCATAACTAAATCCATCAGGATAAGGAGAAAAATGTGGAGTATGAAAGCTTTTTTGTCCTGTAGCTTTAACTGTGGTGATAGTTCGTCCGTGAAAAGAGTGTTCAAGAGTGATAACCTTATATTTTTTATTATCAAATTTCGTCTCTCCATACTTTCTAGCTATTTTTATAGCTCCCTCATTGGCTTCAGCTCCAGAGTTAGCAAAAAAGACTCCCATATCATATCCACTAAGTTCTACTAGCTTTTGGGCAAGTTTAACTTGTGGTTCTATCACTTGAAGATTTGAGATATGTATGATATTTTTGGCTTGTTGGCAGAGAGCAGTTACGAGTTTATCATTGCTATGCCCTACAGAATTTACCCCTATCCCAGAGGCAAAATCTATATAGTCTCTACCATTATCATCATAGAGAGTAGAGCCAACACCTCTAATAAAATTAGTATAATCTCGTGCATAAGTTTGTAGTACATATTTTTTATCTTGTTGTTCAAGTGTCATTTTCATATCCAATTACTATTTTAATTATAAATTAATTATATCCAATCATAGTAAAAAAAAGGGTATAATGATATATAATGGGGATATAAATTAAACCAAAAGGAGTATTAAGATGAATTTAGAACAGATAACAGAGTTTTTTAAATATATGAGTATTATCAATATTATTATACTGATGATAAACTCTATATTAATTATGGTATTAAAAGATTTTATATACAAAATACACGCCAAACTATTTGGTATAAATGAGGCTAACTTAGCCGTTGTCATTTATGGCTATTTAGGTATGTTTAAGATAATGGTTATAATATTTAATATCGTACCTTATGTCGCTTTGGTGATGATGCAGTAGAGTTTTTAAGTATTTGGCAGTGCCAAATCTACAAAGTGAGTAACATCAGTTAATAAAATTTATCTACTCTTATTGCCTAATATAATTTCTTTTTTAATTTTTTTACAAGGTCAATAAACTACTTTAAAATAAAAAAAGGTATAATAACGCAAAATTAGGCTCAGATAAGGATAGGTATGAAGTTCGAAGATATCGAAATAGATGAAACAGAAGATTTTGCAGCGATGCTCGAGGAATCGTTCAAAAAATCAGAATCAAGAAGTGATTTGATAGCAGGTACTGTCGTAAAGATAGATGAGAAAGATATTATTGCAGTTATTGATATTGGTGGTGGTAGAGATGCTACAATTTCACTAGAAGAACTCAAAGATGAAGAGGGTAACCTTGCATTTGCAGTAGGCGACACTATTGATATTGTAAATATGGGTAGAGGTCGTATCTCTCATAAAGCCGCTCTCTCACGCGTAGCACTTAATGAATTTATAGCAGAATATGATGAAGAGCAAGAGTATATCATCGAAGGTGTTATCACTAAGACTAACAAAGGTGGATATGTAGTAGATTGTGATGGTTTAGAGTTCTTTATGCCTCGTACACTCTCTTACCTCTCTTCAAAAATAGATCCAAAAGGTAAAAAAGTTAAAGCTGTTATCGTAAAAGTTGATAAAGATAAAGGTTCTGTAGTAGTTTCAAGAAAAGAACTTATCGAAAGAGACAAAGCAAAAACAGATGAAATCGTAGCAGAGCTTCTTGAAAATAAAGACCCTGTAATTGGAACAATTAAGAAAATTACTTCTTATGGTATGTTTGTAGATGTTGGTGGAATGGACGGACTTGTTCACTATTCACAAATATCTCACAAAGGTCCAGTTAATCCTTCAAAATATTTTGCTGAGGGTGATGAAGTAAATGTTATCGCACTAGAGTATGATAAAAAGAAGAGACATTTATCTCTATCAATTAAAGATGCAAACCCTGATCCTTGGGCTGATATAGATGCAATTATCGGTGTAGGTGATACAGTTACAGCTACGGTAAGTAACATTGAACCTTATGGTGTATTTGTTGATTTAGGTGAAGATTTAGAAGCATTTTTACATGTATCTGAAATCTCTTGGGATAAAAATGTAAAACACCCTAAAGACTATTTAGAAAATAACATAGACATCAATGTTGAAGTTATCGAAATAGACAAAGAGGGAAGAAGACTTAGAGTAAGCCTTAAAAACTTATTGCCAAAACCTATGGATGCGTTTGTATCTGAATATAAAGTTGGTGATGAAGTTGATGGTCTTGTAACTTCTATTACTGATTTTGGTGCATTTGTCAAAGTTGGAACTATGGAAGGACTTCTTCACAATCAAGAAATCTCTTGGGATAAGTCAGAAAATGCCAAAGGTGTTCTTGCTATCGGTGATACAGTAAAAGTAAAAATTATCAAAATAGATAGAGATGCAGGTAAAATTTCATTGAGCAAAAAAGCTCTTGAGCCCTCACCAGTAAAAGCATACTCTCTAACTCACAAAAACGGTGATATTGTAACTGGTACAGTAAAAGATAAAAAAGACTTTGGTGTATTTATCTCACTAGAAGCAAATATAGATGCACTTATTAGAACAGAAGACCTTCACCCTATCAAACTTGATGAGATTGAAAAAGGTCAAGAGATTACAGGTGTAATTAGTTTCATCGATGGAAACAGCGATAGAATTAGAGTATCTGTAAAAAGACTAGAGCGTCAAGAAGAGAGAGAAGCTATGGAGCAACTTAATTTAGACCAAGATGATAGTATGACTCTTGGTGATGCTTTTGGTGATAAATTTAAAAGATAAGGCTGATTATGTCAAAAAAAACTATTGTTGTCTGTGACCATATACACCAAACGGGACTAGACATCCTAGAAAATGACAGCGAAATAGAGTTAATAAATGCAGCTGATGAGCCTAAAGATAGGCTTATCAGTGAGATTATACCTCTAGCTGATGTTGCTATTACTCGTTCATCAACTGATGTAGATGAGGCATTTTTGGCTTCAGCTAAAAAAATAACAGCTATTGTTCGTGCAGGTGTAGGGGTAGATAATGTAGATATTGATGGTGCAAGTAAGCAGGGTATTGTCGTAATGAATGTACCCACAGCAAACACTATCGCAGCAGTAGAGCTAACTATGGCTCACCTACTATCTTGTGTAAGAAAATTTCCTTATGCTCATAACAACCTAAAAGTTGATAGAGTATGGAGAAGACAAGATTGGTATGGAACAGAACTTAAAGATAAAAAATTAGGTATCATCGGTTTTGGTAATATCGGTTCAAGAGTTGGTAAGAGAGCAAAAGCCTTTGAGATGGATGTAATAGCCTATGACCCATACATAGACTCTAGTAAAGCTACCAATTTTGATATAGGTTATACAGCCAATTTTGGTGATATATTAGATTGTGATATCATCACTATCCATACACCAAAAAACAGTGAAACTATTGGTATGATAGGTGCAGAAGAGATAGCAAAGATGAAAGATGGAGTAATCCTAATCAACTGTGCTAGAGGTGGATTATATAATGAAGATGCACTTTTAAAGGGATTGACTAACGGTAAAATAGCAATGGCAGGTATTGATGTATTCAATAAAGAACCAGCTACTTCTCACCCACTTCTTGACCTTGATAATATAATCGTCACTCCTCACCTTGGAGCAAATACCAAAGAGTCACAGAGAAATATCGCCATTCAAGCAGCTGAAAATGCTATAGCATCAGCTAAAGGTATCTCATATCCAAATGCTCTTAATTTACCAATTAAAGAGAGTGAGCTTCCTGATTTTGTAAGACCATATCTTGAGCTTATCCAGAAGATAGGACACATATCAGCACAGACAAATAGAGGTGTTATCAAATCTATTAAGATTATGGCAAGAGGTGATATAGCTGATTACCTAGAGTCTATGAGAACATTTGCAACTGTGGGAGTCCTTTCAGAGTCTTTAAGTGACCATATTAACTATGTAAATGCCGAGTTTGTAGCCAAAGATAGAGATATAGAACTTATCACAGAGATAAAACCAAACAATAGTGGATTTACCAATAAAGTAGGGATTAAACTCACTACAGACAAAGGTATAATCTCTATAGCAGGTACAGTATTTGATGATACACAGCAGAGAATTATAGAGATAGATGATTATCTACTAGATGTTGAGCCAAAAGGTACGATGATTCTATTTAGAAACACAGACACTCCTGGAGTGATAGGTGATGTAGGCAGAATTATAGCAGAACATAAACTCAATATATCAGACTTTAGACTAGGACGAGATAACAAAGAACAAGCACTAGCAGTAGTACGAGTTGATGGGAAAGTATCCAAAGAGCTTCTAAGTGAACTTGAAGCCCTTGAAGCTTGTGTTAGTGTATCTTACACTACGCTTTAGAGTTATAAATTTACCTCATTATACCTCTTTTGGGGTGTAATGCTTATATAAAGTTTAATCCTATAAATATTACCAACATATATATTTTTTTGTACCCACAAAATTATAGAAACTAAGCAAATTTACTACATTTAAAAATAGAGTTAAAGAGATAGGTTTATAAACTATTTAGGACATTCTTATTTTGATAACTCTCACTATTAATATGATTAGAAAAATTAAATAATGATTTCTTGTTATCCAATACCTTATAAATCTCTCTAGCCAAATGATACGCCAAAGTAGGAGGCACAGCATTCCCCACCATCTTATATCCTGCACTCAAATTTTTGTAATAAAATAGATGCTCATCAGGGAAACTTTGCACCCTAGCACACTCTCTAATACTCAATCGGCGATATAAATCTTCACTTCCCTCTACAAATTTGCGTTTGTCTTTTTCCACCAATTGCATTTTGGGTGCTGACGGGTGAAGTGGTGCGTGTCGCCCTCCTGCTTGAATAGTAAATGATGGCTCATCCCACTCTCTAACACGATTACGAGACATAAACATACAGCAATTCTAACTGAAACCTCCAAAGCAAGAGATTACAATCTATATACACACCCCAACTATAAATTCCCACAATCCATAAGATAATCTTATATTATTTACCAAAATGGTTCAATTGAAAGGCATGATTAGGTAGAGCT
>JASFZJ010000058.1:0-17642 GCA_045267865.1 Sulfurovum sp.
ATAGATAAGCGACCAGTATCCACTTATAAAAATATGTGGAGATTTAATAATTCTATAGATAAATTGATTGAAGATTTAAAGATAGAGGTTTTAGTAATGTCATATTTCTCTGATATTTGTAATGAGAAAAAATAATAAATCAAAAAGGAGAAAGAATGTCAAGATGGGTTACAAGTTTTACATCACATAAGTTTAATAGTAGTTGGACAACTCTACAAGATACATTAGAATTAATAGATACTGAAAATATAACAGATGATACTATATTACAAGAGATAGCAAGATTAAAAAAATTAGTAGAGTATATTGATAAATATTTAAAACTTATAGATCCAGAAATTAATGTCACAAATTTGGTACAAGTTCTAAATAATCTTGATTCACATATAATACATACAAATAGTACATTATCTCAATTTATTTCAAATAAAAATATTGCATATATACAACAATCTAATACTCATATTGATAATTGTTTAGTAGTAATTCAACAATTTAATACTATTTTACCAAAAGTTTCAGGACAAGGTATTTCTTCTATGTTGAAAACATATAATGAAACAATAAAAGAGGGTTTAAAAAAAATTGATTTAATATCTACTATACAATATAGCAATGCAATAAAAAAGCTAAAACAAAAATTGATTGATGGAATTGGTGATGAAGAGAGTATAGACTCACAAATAGGCAATATGTTCAAAGATACAGAAGAAAAATATATGAAACTTTTAGATTTTTATAATGAAACACTAAATGATGCCGAAGATAATACAATAAAAGAACTTATCACAAATGCTAAAGATGAAATAACACAATATTTAACAAAAGCAAAAGAAGAAGCTACAGAAATATCTAATAAAATTGAAGATTTAAAGAAATTTTATGTAAAAATATTTGGTGAATTAGATGATAATGAACATAGAGTGGGTGGACTTAAATCAGAACTAGATAAAAGAATAGAAACTTTAGATACTTTTGAAAATGAACAGCAAGAAATTCATAAAAAAACTTTAGTAAATAAATTGACAGAAATCATAGACTATGAAAAAGAACAACAATTACATAATAAAAATATATTTAATCAAATAGAAAGTTTATTACCAAGTGCAACAAGTGCTGGACTTGCAAAAGCATATCATGATGAGAGAAAGAAATTCTCAACTCCAATAATTATCTGGAATATTACTTTTATAGTTTCATTATTACTTATTTCAGGAGTATCATATTGGACATTAAATGACTTACAAACAATTGAAGATTTTGGTAAAAGTATATTACATTCCTTACCAATATCAGGACCACTAATTTGGTTGGCAATCTATGCAAGTAAGAGAAGAAGTGAAAATCAACGCTTAGAGCAAGAATATGCACATAAAGAAGCTCTTGCAAAATCATATAGTAGCTATAAGCAACAAATTGAAGACTTAAAGCAAGAAGATAAAGAACTTTTAACCAAATTACTAGAAACAGCAATTACAACAATATCCTATAATGCTAGTGAAACACTTGATAATAAACATGGTGATAATACACCTGCACTAGAAGGTTTTAAATCATTAGTAGATGAACTTAAAAAAATAATTCCAAATAAATAGAAGATATAGGATACAAATTAATGACAAAAACACAAATAGGCTCACTAACAGCAAAAGGTGGTTTTCTCAATGAAGCTGACATCTGCAACAAGATAGTAGATTTTAAAAATGACAATGAAGCTAGATTGTGGTTAGAGATAATGGGTTATAGTCCTGAAAAAATTGACTCTATAGAAGCTATTCAAATACCAGTACGCATCAATAAGAGAAAAGCTATAGGTTTGGGTGTAACCGAAGATAAGTATGAAGAGACTATTAGATATAAAAAAGCTGATGTTCAAGTACGCATAAATATAGTTATTGATAATGTAGTTTATGTAGAAAATATCTCACTCAAAAAAGCAAATCGTTCGGCAGGATTTAATCAAATAGATAAGCGACCAGTATCCACTTATAAAAATATGTGGGGATTTGATGATGAGATAGAGCATTGGCTCAAACTCTTTACTGGTGAGATTTTGCCAAAAGATATTTTGGGTGAAAAAGAGTTATCAATTTTAAAAGACAGAGATAAAAGACGACTTTTTTTGTATGAGATGCCTAGTGAGATTGTAGAGAAGATAAAGAGGTTTTTTGAAGAGAATAAATTTTTGATTATCTCTGATATGATAAAGGGTAGAGGTGGACTCTGTGCTGAGTGGTTTTTGGTGACTCGCAAAGATACTAAAGATGGGAATAAGATAGATTGGATTTTGAAAGATATAAATACCACTTGTAACTTTTATGCAAAAGGAGAGGTGCAGATGAGTCCAAGAGGAAGTCTAAAAATAGGTAAAATAACAATGCAACGAAAAGGTGGTACTCCTGACCCAACAAGTTTACAATTTAAATTAAATCCACTAGAGATATTTAAGATAGATGAACCTAACTAATATAAAATACATAGACCTATTCGCAGGTATAGGAGGGTTTCATCAGGCTATGAGTAGCTTTGGAGCGCAGTGTGTTTTTGCTTCGGAGTGGGATAAGGATTGTCAAGATACTTATGAGGCTAACTATGAGATGAGACCTTATGGAGATATTACGCAGATAGAAGCAGACGAGATACCTCCTCATGATATAATCTGTGCAGGTTTTCCATGTCAGGCTTTTAGTATATCAGGTAAACAAAAAGGCTTTGAAGATACTAGAGGGACGCTCTTTTTTGATGTGGTGAGGATAGCTAAGTACCATAAACCCAAAGTGATGATACTTGAAAATGTAAAAAATTTTGAGAAGCATGATGGAGGTAAGACTTTATCTGTGGTCAAAGAGACACTACAAGAGTTGGGATATACTCTTTTTCATAAAGTCCTCAATGCCTCACATTTTGGAGTGCCTCAAAAACGAGAGAGGATATTTATTTTAGCTTTTAGAGAAGATTTAGGGGTTAGTGATTTTACTTTTCCTAGCTCTTATGGTGGTGCTACTACTCTAAGTGAGTTTTTATTATCAGCAGATGAGACAGAGAGTTTAGTTATCAATAGAGAGGATATTATACTTAAAGAAAAAAGTGTAATAGGTACAGATATATTTGGAGAGTATCCACAAAAACCAATAAGAGTAGGTATAGTCAATAAAGGTGGTCAAGGTGAGAGGATTTATAATCCACTCGGTCACGCTATTACTCTCTCTGCTTATGGTGGTGGAGTGGGTGCAAAGACAGGGCTATATATGATAGATGGAGTGATACGACGACTTGCACCTAGAGAGTGTATGAGGATTACTGGGTTTCCTGAAGATTTTATCTTGCATCCCAATCGTAATGTATCTTATAGACAGTTTGGTAATAGTGTAGTGGTAAATGTACTGAAGGCTATTATAAAAGAGTTATCTCAAACACTAACCCAAATAAAGGATTAAAAGATTAGCTCGTTCCATCGCTCCGAGACTGTGAAAGAAATGTAGGGTTTCTCTTCTAAATCTATATTGAAGGTAAAAATAGAGAGTTCAGGTTCAAAGTGATTTGGCAATTTAAAGCCTATGAGTAAAATACAGCTAATATATCGGCATCCTCCCCAACCACCAAAAAGAACTACACCCCCCTGCTATTATCTATGCTCCTTCCTTTGCTGTCCATTGATATATTAATTTTGTTTTTAACCAGTATGTTAATATGAGCTTCTACTTTATAGTCTTATCGAAACGATAGTTTATACAGCCAAATAATGGTACAATACACTTCAAATTAACAAAAGGATTTTATCGTTGAATTTTATTAAAATATTACTTTTTTTTATAGTTACTTTAGTAGCTTTTGGTGAGAGGGTTGAGGTAGTTTCTGAGTCTATGGAAGCTATAAATATCAAAAAAGAGGTGCAGTTTATGGGTGATGTCAAGGTGACACAGCTTCAAGATTGGCTTCATGCTGATAAGGTTATTGTCTATTTTGATGATAATAATGAGACTAGAGAGTACAAGGCTATTGGTAAAGTGACATTTGAATTTAAAAACGAAGTTCACAACTATATAGGGAGTGCTGATACTGTTATATACTATCCTCAAAAATCTATCTATGTTCTTATAGGCAATGCTATAGTAGATGATGTGGTCAATAAAAGACATATAGACGGTAATAAGATTACTCTTAATATGATTAGTGGTGATGCTGATGTTAAGGGAACTAAAAAGAAGCCAGTGAAATTTATATTTGATATGGAATCAAATGATAAGGATAATAAAAAATGAGTGAACATCAATATCAAGACCTAACAGCTCCTCGTGTAGTAGAAGCAGAGTTTATTAAATCAGCCCAAAGTATAGCCGACTCTTTGCCAGAGAATATGAGTGAAGTGGTATTTTTGGGGCGTTCAAATGTAGGTAAAAGTTCTACGCTAAACTCTCTAACTAATAGAAAAAATATAGCCAAAAGTTCAGCTACCCCAGGGAAAACGCAACTTATTAACTTCTTTGAGACGCGTTATTTATATCAGGAGAAGAGTTATCCTGTGCGTTTTGTGGATTTACCAGGGTTTGGATATGCTAAAGTATCTAAAACACTCAAAGAGGTGTGGCAGAAAAACTTAGTAGAGTTTATACAGCATAGAGTATCTATCAGACTATTTATACACTTAAGAGATGCACGACATCCTAATACCAAGATAGATGATGATGTGAGTAAATATATATCAGAGTTTATTAGACCTGACCAGATGTATCTAACAGTATTTACCAAAATAGATAAACTTAACCAAAAAGAGAGAGGAAAACTTAAAAGAGATTTTCCAAACTCTATCACACTCTCAAACCTCAAAAAAAAGGGATTAGAGAGAGTACACTATCATATATTAGAGACAATTTTTGATATAAAGAAGTTGAAGTCTAGCTAACTATATTAACCTTATATTATTTTAAAGTTTGTTTTGTTATATCAGTTGAAATATATAGATAGTTTTACTGTTATATTATATGGTATTTCCAACAAAGTATATTTAAAATCATATCAAAATTTTTATAAATAATAAAAAATACAAGGCAACACAAAATGCATAAAACAGTGATAATCGGAGGTGGGGCTAGTGGACTAATGTTGGCTTCACTTTTGCCCAAAAATAGTGCTATCGTGATTGAATCTAACTCCAAACTAGGGGCTAAGATATTGGTCTCTGGTGGAGGTAGTTGTAATATTACTAATACTTTGATGGGTAGTGAATATTATTTGGGTAATGGTAGTTTTATCAAGGCATCTCTAAAGAGGTTTAATCAAGATGCACTTATTAGATGGCTAGAGAGGCAGAGGCTTTTTCCTATTATCCGAAAAGAGAGTCAATATTTTTGTCCTAACTCATCTAATGAGATAATGGATATCTTCACCAAAGAGAGTCAAAAGCAAGAGATTTGTCTCAATGAGCGTGTGATAGAGGTAAGCAAAATTGATGATATATTTTATACTAAGACAAATAAGAGAGTATATGAGTCGTCGCAGGTGGTGGTAGCTTCTGGAGGGTTAAGTTTCCCTGTGTTGGGTGCTAGTGGTATTGGGTATGATATAGCTTCTTCTTTTGGTCATACTATAGTACCTACTGCTCCTGCCTTGGTGGGTTTTACGGTACAAAAAGAGCAGTTTTTCTTTAAAGAGCTTTCAGGGAGTTCTACTGATGTTCGTATTAGGATAGGGGATAGTATTTGTGAGGGTGGATTGTTGTTTGCTCACAAAGGTATTAGTGGTCCTGCTGTTTTGGATGCGTCTCTATTTTGGCAAAAAGGACAGATTGAGATTGATTTTTTGATGGGCTTTGACTGGAATAGTATTAAGAGTACCAAAAAAATAATTAGTTCAATTTTACCTATTCCAAAGCGTGTTACTAAGGCATTTTTGATACAATTACAGATTAAAGATATACAATACAGTAAACTTACGCATCAAGAACAACTAAAGCTTCAATCTTTGAGTAGCTATATCTTCGCTCCAGCAGGGACATTTGGCTACTCAAAGGCAGAAGTGACGAGGGGTGGTGTATCTACTTTGGAAGTAAATAGCCAGAGTATGATGAGTAAAAAAGAAGATGGACTCTACTTTATTGGAGAGGTATTAGATGTAACAGGTAGATTAGGTGGGTACAACTTTCAATGGGCATTTTCAAGTGCTTATAGTTGTGCCAAAAGTCTATAGATAAATTAAAGGAAAAAAATGAAAATCAAAATTTTATTGGCACTGATAGCAGTTATGTTGCTGAGTGGTTGTGTTGGAATTAAAGATAGCGAGGGGTGGAAATCATCTCAAAAGAGTGAGTTTTTGGATATATTAGAAGATGATAAATATGCTTCTATTTGTGATGAGACGAAGCTATATGAACAGGCTAAAGAAGATACAGACTCTAAGCTTATGACAAAATTACTAATTGCTTATACTCGAAATCTAGCTAATGGTTGTATAAATCTTAGAAAATTTAAAGCATCACAACGCTCAAAAAGAGCTAGAAAGATAGATACTAAATATGTAACTTATCTTCAAACTGTAAATGATGCTAATCTTGTATTACAACTTAAAGCAGGTAAAACTATAGAAGAGATATTAGCTCCTTTTGTGCCTAAGTATAGACAGTTTAATGCTCTTATAAAAGTTTATGGAAAGCTTGATAAAAAGAGTGCTACTGCTAAAAAAGTGCGTATAAATATTGAAAGAGTAAAACTACTCAAGCACAATATAGGCTCTACTTTTGCTCTTGTAAATATCCCTGAATTTAAAGTGCGTATTATAGAGGGTGATAAAACAGCTCTAAAGATGGCTGTAATCGTGGGTAAGAGAAATATGCAGACACCAATATTTAGTGCCAAACTCAAATATATGACACTTAACCCTCAATGGTCAGTACCTGATAGTATCGCAAGAAATGAGATTATTCCTAAGCTAATACGTAATAAAAATTATGCCAAGGGTCGAAATATGGTTATAATTAAAGATACTTATGACTTAAGAGGTAAAAAGGTAAAAGTATCTTCAGTTGATTGGAAAAAATATTCAGGAGGCAAAGGGTATGTGCCATATAAGTTTGTACAAGTTCCATCAAGACGAAATGGTCTAGGACGAGTAAAGTTTATATTCCCCAATTCAAATGCTGTTTATATGCATGATACACTCAATAAAAGGCTATTTAACCGTAAAGTTCGTACATTTAGCCATGGTTGTATCAGACTCCATAAGCCAGTAAAAATGATGAACCATATTACAAAAACATATACAGCTACAAGCAATAAGACCGTTAAGAGTTGGTATGATAAGATGAAAACAAAACATGTAAGTCTAAATAAAAATCTTCCTGTGCATACAGCATATCTCACAGCGTATGTAAATGATAGTGGTAAGTTACTTATTTTCAGTGATGTTTATGGATATGATAAGTCTCAAAGACTTGTATTTTAACGGCAGAGTATGGCAACTAAAGAGATAGAGTATAAAAACAGTAATTTTAGACTCTCTTATAATATAATAAATCCCAAAAATGATGAGGTACTTTTAGTGCTTCACGGTTGGGGAAGCAACAAAGAGATAATGAAACAAGCTTTTGGTAAGAGTCTATGTGAGTACAGACATATCTATCTTGATTTGGCAGGATTTGGAAAAAGTAATAATGATATAATCCTCACAACAGAAGATTATGCCAATATAGTTAGACTTTTTTTAAAACAGCTAAATGTGAGTATCACTATAGCGATGGGTCACTCATTTGGTGGCAAAGTTTCAACTCTACTCAATCCTCCATATCTAGTATTACTTTCATCTTCAGGAGTATTAGTACCCAAAGTGGCTTCTGTACGCTTCAAAATAGCACTATTTAAGTTTCTTAAACCTCTTAAACTAGATAGACTCCATCAGCTATTTGTGAGTGATGATGCCAAAGGTATGTCTCATGAGATGTATGAGACATTCAAAAATGTAGTAAATGAAGATTTTGAAGAGAATTTTTCTAAGAATAGTAGTAAAAAGGCTCTCTGTTTTTGGGGCAGAGATGATACGGCTACACCTCTTTGGAGTGGAGAGAAAATATCTTCACTTCTAAGCAATTCCAAATTTTATCCACTAGAGGGTGACCACTTCTTCTTTCTCAAACATACAGAGTTTATATCTCAAACCATCTCCAAAGAGTTTCAAAACAACCAAAATAAGGAAAACTAATATGCTAATAATCAATAGTATAGCTTATGGCTTATTCATAATAGCAATTGGCTACTATTTCATCACCAATCTTCAATGGTACAGCTACAAGCTAAGTCGTGTACTCTTTCATCATACTAAACTATGGTGGCACTATATATATTTTCTATTTCCATTTCTACTCTATGCATTTATAAATCCAATTAGTGAGTATAGTTTTGTGGTAGTAGTTGTTTATTTAGCTCTTATTATTAGTTGGTATAGAGGATTAGATAAACCTCTTGTATTTACAGGTAGAGTCAAGAGGTTTTTTGTGGTGCTTCTCTTTGTTTCTGGATTTGTCTCTTTTACATTTGAATATTTTGCTGTAGTGTTACCTCTATTTATAGCTTATGTTATCTCTGCCTTTATAGAGATGATGCTCTTTAGTGGATTTAAGACAAAAGCAGAGAAAAAGATAGACTCTATGAGTGATATGATAGTAGTAGGAGTGACTGCAAGTTATGGTAAAACAAGTATCAAAAACTATATAGAACACCTACTCAAAGCCAAATATAAAACTTATGCCACGCCTCGTTCGGTCAATACTTTAGGTGGTGTGATATTGGATATAAATAGAGATTTACCAGATGATACTGAGGTCTATATCGTAGAGATGGGTGCAAGAGGTGAGGGTGATATAGCTGAAATTAGTACCTTTGTCAATCCTCATTTTGTAGTAGTAGGCAAGATAGGCCCTGCTCATATAGAGTATTTCAAAACTATAGAGAAGATACGAAATACCAAAATGGAGATACTCAAAACAGATAGACTAAAACAAGCTTGGGTACACGAGAGTGCTAGAGTAAAACCTGAGGCTATCGTACATACATTTGGCTCAACAGAAAATTTGGATATTCGTACCATATTACCAGCTCCAGAGTTCGTAATAAGTGATATAGAAGCCACACTTGATAAGACAAGCTTCAAACTAAACGGAGTAGAGTATAGTGCTAATATATTAGGTAAATTTAATGCTATGAACTTAGCATCAGCCGTATTGGTAGCCACAGAGTTGGGATTAAGCACACAAGAGATACAAGATAGTTTTGCTACTCTACAACCAGTAGCCCACAGACTCCAACGCATAGACGCAGGAGGCAAGGTGATACTAGATGATAGTTTCAATGGCAATATAGATGGTATGATGGCATCATTTGATTTGGTAAGTCAATACAAGGGACGTAAAGTAGTTCTCACTCCTGGGCTTGTAGAGGTGGATGACGACTTAAATATAGAAGTAGCAAAAAGAGCCAATGAGGTATTTGATTTGGTGATAGTCACAGGTGATTTGAACTATGGAGTATTTAAAAAATATATAGATGAAGAGAAGCTTCTCAAACTCGCTTCAAAGAGTGATATGGAAGATATGTTAGTGACTCAAACTACTGTTGGAGATTTGATACTATTTGCCAATGACGCACCAAGCTTTGTTTAATTATGAGATATATACTCTTACTTCTTATCATATTAAATACACTCTTTGCCGATATTAAATTATCACAAAAAGATGCTCTCTACATAGCCAAAAAAGTGTGGCAAAACGAGGGTGCTGGACTTGATAAATATCTAATTCACTGGAACAGAGGCGAAGATTTCGCTTCCATTGGGATAGGTCATTTTATATGGTTTAGTAGAGGACACAAAGAGAGATTTAGAGAAGTTTTCCCTATGTATCTAAAATTTGTAGCACAAAAAGGGGTGAAAATGCCTCATTGGCTCACGCCCAAAACTCCTCTACCATGGAACTCCTCAAAAGAGTTAGCCAAAGCCAAAAAACAAAAAAGCAAAAAGTATAGAGAACTATTTAGATTTATCAAAGATACAAGAAGATACCAAGCAGAGTTTATGGCAAATCGTCTTACTAAAGCATTGCCACAGATACTAGCTACTCTTAAAACCAAAAAACAAAAAGAACTTATCACAAATAGATTTAATAATATACTCTATAAAAAGAATAATAAAATAGACAAAAGAGGTCTATATATCCTAATAGACTACACCAACTTCAAAGGTGAGGGAACACTAAAGAGTGAGAGATACAAAGGTCAAGGCTGGGGGTTGTTGCAAGTATTAACAAATCTAAACCCTAGAAAAAAAAACAAGTATAAAGCTTTTAGTAGTTCAGCCAAAAAAATGCTTCTAAGAAGAGTCAAAAACTCTCCCAAAGCTAGAGGTGAGAAGAGATGGACAAGAGGGTGGAATATACGACTTGATAGTTATTAAAGATTAAGAAAATAATGATAATTTTATGGAGGATAGTATGAAAAAAACTAAAGTTTATGTAGTCTATACAGGAGGAACTATAGGAATGGCTCCTGAGGATATATCTAATCCTGCTAGTCCATTAGTACCAAAATCATTAAAAGAACTTCAAGTTTATATGCCTTTAGATAAAGTAGATATTGAGTTTGGTGAGTATAGTTTTTCTCCTCCATTAGATTCATCAGATGTCCAACTAAAACATTGGCATGAGATAGCAGAGGTGATAGAGAAAGTTTATGATGAGTATGATGGATTTGTGGTACTTCATGGTACGGATACTATGGCTTACACTGCATCAGGTCTTAGTTTTATATTTGAAAACTTATCTAAGCCAGTAGTTGTAACAGGTTCTCAACTCCCTATCTCTGCTATTAGGACAGATGCTGTGATGAACTTTATCAATGCTATCTATATAGCAGGATATAAGGCTTTTCAACTCCCTCGCATACCAGAGGTTGTGGTCTGTTTTGCAGATAAACTTCTAAGAGGATGTAGGACTACAAAAGTAAGCTCTACTCAATGGGCAGGATTTGATTCACCCAACTATCCACAGCTAGGAAGTATTGGTGAGCATATCATTATCAATGAGGAGTTATTACTGCCTGTTCCTCCTGAGGGTAAAAAGTTTTATCTCAATAAAGATTTGGTTGATAATATTATGAATATTACTATTTTCCCTGGGATTAAATCTTCACAACTTGATAAACTATTTTTAGATGATGAGAATGAAGGGATTATTATCAATACATTTGGGGCAGGTAATGCACCAAGTGGTGATTTCCTCACTTCTATAGAAAAAGCTAATAATGCCAACAAAATTATACTTAATATCACACAATGTGTAGAGGGTATGGTAGAGATGGGACTCTATGCTGCTAGTAGTGGTCTGCTAGAGCGTGGTGTGGTAAGTGGGCTTGATATGACTACAGAGGCTGCTATGGCAAAGCTTATGTGGACACTAGGTACACAGTTTGGTGATGGTAGAGCTACTCAACTACAGATAAGCCAAAGAGGAGAGCAGTCTGAAAACCTTTTTGACCTTCGATATGGTGAACTATCCAAAAAAGATAAAAAATCTGTCTCTACAAATACAGTCCAACCAGATGGAAGACTTAGATTAGATAACCTCTCCAAAGCTGTTGTCCGAATCTCTAACTTGACAATGGTCGGAGCCAAAAAAGGTGAAAATGTTAAAATAAATATTTTTATGAATATGCCTAGGGCTACTAATGATACAGATAGTAGTGATAATAAATGTGTAGCATCTTTTGAGTTTGTTTGGGATGGAAAATCACAAATATTACTCCAAGATATTACAGATAGAGCCAAACATATTCTTCAACAAGGAGAGATTATCTTATCGGTTGTATCTCCTGATGAGAATATAACTTTTCATTATGATGGATTGTATTTAGCACTGTTCTCTAAAGCGTAAAATATAAGAGTTGATAGATATTGAATTTTAATTTTATTGGAGTATAATAAATTATAATAAAATTTAAAAGGAAAATGATATGTCGAATATATTTAAGAAACCCAAAAGAAGAGTTAATCGTGTGTTTTTACACTGTAGTGCTTCTGATGTTCCCTCACATGATAATGTAGCCATTATACGAAAATGGCACTTAGCTAGAGGTTTTAATGATATTGGCTATCATTTTTTTATCCATAAAAACGGTAAGATTAGTAGAGGTAGGAGTATAGAAAAAACTCCTGCTGCTCAAAGAGGAAATAATACAGGTACAATAGCTATATGTCTGCATGGTCTAGTCAAAGAGAAATTTACAAAAGCTCAATATAAAGCAGTGGGGAAATTATGTAAAGAGATAAATAGTGCCTATTTTAAAAATATCAGCTTCCATGGACACAAAGAGGTATCAGCCAAGGCCTGTCCTGTATTTGATTATAAAAAGGTACTAAAACTTGATAAGTATGGCTCTTTGGGGCTAGAGAGTAGTGTTGTTGTTGGTGTTGAATTGGGAAGAGGTGGATTTGTAGAACTTAATGTTGGAGACAAAGGTAAAGAGGTAGAGAAACTTCAAAAACTTCTCAATATAAAAGTAGATGGTGATTATGGCAAAAAAACACTAAAAGCTGTTAAAAAATTTAAAACAGAAAATGATTTATACCCTAGTGGTATCGTGACAAAGCAGGTTTGGGAGCTACTTACTAAACCTGTATTAGAAAATATCAGAGTATTTGATTCAAGTAAACTTCCCGACTTGAAGATAGGCTCAAGAGGTAGAAGTGTAGAACTTCTCCAAGAGTTACTATTTTTGAAGGTTGATGGTATATTTGGTCCACAAACTGGTAAATCTGTTAGAGAGTTTAAGATAAAACAAGGTCTATACCCCAGTGATATAGTCAAAGATTATGTATGGAAACTTATTCTAAAAGTAAGAAAGGTAGAGCATTATGATTAGATTTTTCTCTAAAATAATAGTATCTTTATTTGTATTTACTACGCTATCATTTTCTACTACTATTTTGAGTGGTGGGAGTATCACAGATGGATTGGATTTGGCAAAGTTGAGAGTAGGAGAGCATATTGGCTATACTCGTATGGTATTTAATATCAACTATGGAGAGGGGTATGGAAAAGAGAAAGCAAATACTCCTGCTGATATGACAGGAAATTACTTATTTAAATTAGCTGATAATAATATCTCTATAGAGGCGATATTTTCAGGATTTAGAAGTAGCTCATTTATATTCAATGATAAAAATAGTACAAGACTTAAGAGTATAAATCTACTCAAAGGAGAAGCGTATGATGATGATAGTTCTTTTAGTTATCATATAGAGTTACACAAAAAAGTAGAGATAAAGGCGTTTATACTCCCTAAACCCTCACGGATTATCTTAGATATTTTTGATACTCCTATAAGAATTTTATGAATACAGCATGTGCTTTGGACTGTTATGATGCGTGTCGGATAGATGATAAAAGTCCTCTGTGTGCTTTGGTCAATAGAGAGATTAAAAATGCTCCACGGATAGAATCGCCCCGTGTAGATGGGGTTGAGGTATCTATGCAAGAGGGCTTAGATGCTGTGGTGGAGTCGTTTAGAGATAAATCTTCTCTACTTTGGCGAGGCTCTGGAAATGTGGGAGTGATGCAAGAGATTACCAATCTTTTTATGGAGCAAATCAAAGGGACTCTTACGGAGGGTTCGCTTTGTGATGGTGCAGGAGATGCAGGGATTGTAAATGGTCGAGGAGTCAATAGGACTCTTCCACTTGAACAGATACAAAAGGCTGATACAATAGTCGTGTGGGGGCGAAACCTTACAGTGACTAATGCTCATATTTTACCTCATATCAAAGATAAAAATCTTGTAGTTATTGACCCCATCAAAACCCATATAGCCAAAATGGCTGACTTACATCTACAGATAGAGCCTAGAAGTGACTATTTTGTGGCTCTGATGTTGGCTAGATTTATCTTTATGGAGGACTCCCAAGATATTGAGTGGTTGGAGGAGTTTGGTAGTGAGTATGAAGAGTTTTATGAGTATAGTTGTGAGTATCGTATCAAATCTATATTAGATTATATCGGTACAGATTTGGGTGAGATGGGGAGAGTGCTAAACTTTTTACGAGACCAAAAAGTGGTATTTTTGGTGGGTACAGGGGTACAAAAATACTCTACAGGTGCATCAGTGTTGGAGGCTATTGACTCTCTAGCCTCTGTATTGGGACTATTTGGCAAAGAGGGATGTGGAGTCTCATATCTAGGCAATTCCAAACTAGGATTTGATAACCCTTTTGAGGTCTCTACAAACTGTATTTCTAAAGTAGATACACCTTTTGAAAAGTTTGATACGGTATTAGTGCAAGGAGGAAACCCTGCTGAGTCTATGCCCAATAGTAATAGAGTCAAAGAGTCTTTAGAGAGTGTAGAAAATCTTATATATTTTGGACTCTATGAGAATGAGACATCAAAATTAGCAAAAATAGTAATCCCTGCTAAGAATTTCTTTGAAAAAGATGATATTAGACTAAGCTATAGTGACTACTCTGTGAAAAAAATCAATAAAATCCAAGAGTCAGAGATAGGAATAGATGAGTATCAATTTACTAAATATCTTTTTGAGGCTTTCGGATTTGATGGACTTAAAAGTGAAAAAGAGTATATCGATTTTTGGCTCAATCAATGTAGTAAAAACGGTGATGAATATATATCTCCTGCTTATCAAAGTCTGCCTTATTCTGATGGATTTGGAGAAAATGGTGGTGATGAATTTGTATTTATAGAAGATTATGATGATGATTTTATAGATACAAAACAGTTTACCAAAAGTCGTAAGAGAAAACAGAAAGAAGAGACAGAGAAAGAGTATTGGTTAATCTCTCCCAAATCTTCAAAATCTCTTAATACGCAGTTTAAATTAAACGATAAAGTAAAACTTCATCCTGATTTGGGTTATAGTGATGGTGATAGAGTTAAAATTAGCTCTCTTTATGGAGAGGTGGAGTTGGTAGTAGAAAATAGTAAAGATATTCATCTAAATTCTCTACTTATAACTAATAATACAAAGGGAGTTAATAATCTTACACCTCCAATGATAAGTGAATATGGCAATAGTGCCTGTTTCCAAGAGGTAAAAGTGACTATAACTTCTATTTAGATTTTACTTTTAATTAACCTTTGGATATAATTTATCAAAAAGAAGATTAATGATAAATTGTTCATATAAAATCCTAACCAAACTTCTCCTCTCAACCCTGCTATTATCCCTTTTTGTGGGATGTTCTTCAAGATATGAGATGGGGGCTACTCAAAATACAAGTAAAGCTAGACAGAAAGCTACTATGCGAAGCTACAAAGTCAAAGGCAAGAGATACCACCCATCTTATGCAGAGGTGGGGCAGATGAGTTATGGTGTGGGTAGTTGGTATGGTGCTGATTTTCATGGTGGTCGTACTAGTAATGGTGAGAGATATAATATGCACAAACGCACAGGAGCTCACAAAACTCTACCTATGGATACGATGGTTAAAGTAACTAATCTTACCAATAATAAAAGTACGGTTATTCGTATCAATGATAGAGGTCCTTTTGTTAGGGGTCGGATTGTTGATTGTAGTTATAAGGCAGGTAAAGATTTGGGGCTTGACAAGAGTGGTATCGCTAAAGTCTCTGTTGAGGTGTTAGGATTTGCAGGTAAAATAGAGCCGTACTATAGGATAGTACGAGAGAAAAAGGTACATATCCCAACTAGAATAAAATTATCTAATTTTGGTGTGCAAGTGGGTGCATTTAAGAGAGTTCAAGGGGCGAATAGTTATAAAACTAAGTATAGTTTTGCTAACCGTCAAACTATTGTAAAGAAGTTTTATGAGAGAGATAACTCTGTGATATATAGAGTATGGGTTATGGGCTTTGGCACACAAGAAGAGGCTGAAGAGTTTAGAAGAGCCAATAGATTATATAGTGCGTTTATAGTGCGAAATTAAGGAGATATATTATAATGATAGAGATAACAAGAGAGACAAAAGAGACACAGATAAGCGTCAAGCTAAATCTATATGGTAAAGGTGAAGCGAAGATTAATACTGGTATTGGATTTTATGACCACATGCTAGAAGCTTTTGTTAAACATTCACATATAGATATGGAAGTGACTTGTAAAGGTGATACTCATATAGATGACCACCATAGCGTGGAAGATGTGGCGATTGTGATAGCTCAAGCCTTAGGTAAAGCTATCTATCCTGTCCAAAATATAGAGAGATTTGGTAATGCTACTGTGGTGATGGATGAGGCTAGTGTGAGCTGTGATATAGATTTATCTAATCGTGCTTATCTGGTTTACGAGCTTCCTTTGGGAGATGGCAAAGTGGGGAGTTTTGATACAGAGTTAGTAGAAGAGTTTTTTAAGGCATTTGCTTTTAATCTCCCATTGACTCTACATCTTGTATGTAATCGTGGTAGAAATAAGCACCATATTATAGAGGGAGCTTTTAAATCTCTTGCTGTGGCTCTTAGAAGAGCTATTGTGATAAATGAAAATGCAGGAATTCCTAGTACAAAGGGTGTATTATGAGTATAGAACTTATCGTTCTTGATGTTGATGGTACTATGACTGATAGTCGTATATCTTATAGTAGTACAGGTGATGAGATAAAATCTTTTAATGTCAAAGATGGTCTTGCTATCACTTCGTGGAGAAAATTGGGCAAACAGGTAGCTATTATTACAGGACGCACATCTAATATAGTCGCTCGTCGTGCAAAAGAGCTTAATATAGAACATTTTTATCAAGGTATAGAGAATAAGAAACAAGTATTAGAAGAGTTGCTTTTTAAACTTGATTTGACTATGGAGAGTGTGGCTACTATTGGTGATGATTTGAATGATTTGCAGATGATAAAAGCGTCCAAAATCTCTTTTGTCCCTAGAGATGCTAGTATATTTGTTGAGAAAGAGGCTACTGTGATACTTACCAAAAAAGGTGGAGATGGAGCTGTACGAGAGATGATAGAGTATCTTATCACCAAAGAGGGACTTATGGATAAGTATTTGGGGCTATGGGAATAAAATTAGAGTGGATATTGGTCTTTTTTATTGGAGCTATCGCTCTTGGTGTCTTATCTTTGAAGTTGGAAAACACTACCAATAAAGGGAGTGCTTTAAAAAAAGATTTGGAGTTTACCCATACTACATTTGTGGAAGTAGATACACTCAAACCTCTTAGCACACTCTTTGGAACTTATGGGATACGATATAGAGATACATTAGATATTGATAATATGGTATATCATACTGATAATATTGAGTCTTTAGTAGCCAAAAAGGGAAAGTATCTTGCTCCGATATTGAAGCTTGATGGTGATGTTGTTATGAGAGAAAAAGATGGATATATCTACACCACGCAACACGCTATATATAATCAAAAGACGCAGATACTCAATCTTACAACACGATTTAAAGCTATCAGAGACCAAAATATATTTAATGGTGAGACTCTTTTATATAATACTCTTACCAAATATACCTTTGCCACAACTGTAGATGCGATAGTTTATACAGCCAAATAATGGTATTTTAAAAAACGGAGCTAAATAAAATGGAATTAGTATATTTATGGGTTAAGAAGTATAAGAATATAGATAAGCAGGGGTTTAATTTTTCTCCTCGGTTTGAGTGTGAGTATAAAGATGGT
>JASFZJ010000059.1:0-30601 GCA_045267865.1 Sulfurovum sp.
TACTGATAATTTCTCTCTTGATTTTCTCATTGTTAATAGCCTAATTTTTTATATATTATACTATTTTATTCTTATAGGCTTTCTTAGGGACTGGGGTGGTGCGAGACTCTTATATATCGGATAAATATGGCTATTAATGTACTTTTGGATACCAATATCATTATGGATATGTTTGATAGAGATAGAAAATCACATCAAAAATCATTGGAGTTGGTCAAAACTCTATTGACTGATGGAGCAACACTTTATGTCAATTCAGACACCTTAACTACATCATTTTATCTACTTAGAAGCCAAAAAAAAGCCTCACTACAAGAGGCTCTTTATGCTATTAGAGAGAGTATAAATATCTGTGAACTAATCCCTATAGAGATGGAAGATGTAGAAGATACGCTTTTACTCTGTGAAGATGAGAACTCTGCTTTTAAAGATTATGAAGATGCTTTACAATATGTATGTGCTTGGATATAGAGGTTATGGGGACGAAGTAAGAGTTAATTAGTGATATTAATCCTATAAATAAGATAACCATTCCCAATAACCAATTTAATACTAGATAAATTATTTTCATTTTTATTCATTTATTTTATTATATCGTGATAGGCTGAATAAAAAGAAACCTTACAATATTTATGAGTCTAAATTTTTAATCTCTTCTTTTATAAAAAGTAAATTTTTATAAATGGCTACGAGGTCATCTATCTTGGTACAATCAAAATTGGGAGAGATAAAATATCTGTAACTATCTTCACCTAATTTTTCCAAAATGACAAAGTTCCAAATAGCACCTACAATATACGCCCCTTTAATATTTGTCCAATCATTAAGTTCTATTGCTGATATAAGTTCTGCCAAGAGTTGTGGTTCAGGGTCTGAATTTTCTTTTCCTTTTTTGAATTCTTGAATAAAAAAATATGGCTTTTCACTTTGGAATAATCCCTTGGCAACTACAAAATCACAAGTGCCATTAAAGATAAATTTATCTGTCTTATATGTTAGTTTATCTTCATAAAAATCCCTAAATCCATTTTCAATAGATTTAAATTTAACTCTATTGAGCAAAGGTACAATAAAATTTACTTTAAGATTTTCTTCACTGTAGGATTTTATAAATATTTGGTTCTCTTCTATGAGTTCTTCTAAAAATAAAATGGTCTTATTATCTAATATTTTAGGAGACTCAAACCACGGCTCAAAGATTGTGTATGTCAAACCTTTTTTTAATTTCAAATATTTATTTAGGTCAGAAAAACTAATGGTACTAAAAGAAAATGATGGTATTTTTTGATTTTTATCATAAAAAGCTTTATTAATCTGCTTTAAATCTTCTTCATTTATATTTGATATAAATTCTTCTAGGCTCATTGGTCTCTCCTCGTATAATTTTTTTTGTTTAGCTCTAGTTCTAAAGAAAATAGAGCAAGTTGATATTTTTTCAAGCGTTCAATATCACTATCTGATATTTGTTTGGCTAATCTAGTGATATTTAAATTATCTTTTATATCAGCAATTTTTACTTTTATAGCTAATGGATTAGTCATGACTCTTTTTATAAAAGAGTTGTAATTTTCATTTTTAAGTTTAGTTAAACAGTTTATAGCATCAGTTATTTGTGGACTAAATCCTTCTTTACTTAAATCATCTAATGTAAAAGCAGAATCTTCAACAACATCATGAAGAATACTTATTATCATCAAATTTTTATCAATAAATTGATTCATTAATCTAAGAGGATGAAGTATATATGGTTCACCTGCTTTATCTACTTGTCCTGTGTGTGCTTTTATAGCAATTTTTAGAGCTTTATCAATATTCATAGTTTAATAGCCTCTCTTGAAAATACTCATCTCGTAATTCTCTATATGGTTTTTGATTATTTTTATCTTTCATTTTATTACTCATTTTATCTAGGAGATTATTTATCTCTTCTGCCTCTTTCTCTTTGGTAGGTTTCATCGCCAATATCTTATTATGAAGTTCAATAGGTACATTTATTGTATCGAGTCTATTATCTTTTGAGAGTTGATTTAGTTTTGATTTGATTTCCAAAAAGGAGAGAAACATTTTTTCAATCTCTTGTTTTCCAAACTTTTTGATATATTGTTCAAAAGATGGATTTTCTAATTGTATATTTATCATAAGATACTCCTTTTTATTTTATTATATCGTGATAGACTGAACAAAAAGGAACTCATACTTGAATAATAACTCAAATATAAGTATGCATTACGACGGAGACCATCGTAACGAGGGAAAAATATTAAACCGAAATTTTAGGTGAAGCTGAAAGCTGAATTTGTAAAGAGTTCATAACCCTCATTACTGTATCAAATCTTGGTTTAGCATTTGCTCTAAATGCTTTGTATAGACTCTCTCTACCTAAACCTGTATCTTTTGCTATTTGTGCCATTCCTTTTGCTTTTGCAATGTGACCAATGGCACGAATAAACTCATCATTATCTCCATCTTCAAGGACTTGTGAAAGATACTCAGAAATTGCCTCTTCACTATCTAAATACTCTGTTATATCAAAAGGGATTAGTTCATTATAGTTCATTTTTGTACTCCTCTAGTAGCTCTTGTGCTTTTTTTATATCTTTTGATTGAGTTGATTTATCTCCACCGACCAATAAGATAATAATTCTATCTTCTTTTTTTGTAAAGTAAACTCTATAAGCTGGACCCGTGGTAATTCTAAGTTCAGAAATATTTGTACCTACAGATTTTACATCTCCAAAATTATTATTTTCCATTCTCTCAATGCGTCGTACAATCGCGATACGACCTCTCATATCTTTTAGATTAGATAACCATTTTGAAAAAACTTTTGTTGATTTTATTTTATACATAAGATATTGTATCTAATTAGATACCTTTTTGTCAATAGGTATTTTGTGGTAATTTAGAGAGATGTATCATTTTTTAATTATTTAGATATTTTGATTTGAAATTTAGAAGTTTTACGCTATAATTATCCTAGTTGGGACGGGCGAGAGAGCATCAACTCTCTCACCAGCTTTTTAATACGCTTTTGTTGCGATAAGCAACAGAAGCATAACAATTAAAAATGCGATTTTCATTGTTACATCCTTTCAAAAAGGCTAACCCTGTCCCACCTACCTCCTCACAATGAATACTCATAATAATCGCCCAACTAGAATTGCTATTATATCTAATCTGTTTGAAATTTGGATTACATATATTTTTTTTAGTTCCCACAATTTTGTGGGAATTCATACTTGAATAATGACTCAAATATAAGTATGCATTACGACGGAGACTATTGTAATGAGGGAAATTTTAGATATAATGATTTTTTAAAAATGATAATGTAACGGAGAAAGATAATTATGAGTAAAGAAATTAATAGTATTAATGAGTTAAAAAGAGCAATTAAATTAGGTGAAACTGAAATAATTAGTTATGATAATGATGTTGTAAAGAAGTTGAAAGCTGTAAAGTTAGCTAAGTCGTGGGGACCAGTCGCAGTTGGTGGAATAATTATAGCAATTCCACTGGTTCTAACAACCGGACCTATTGTAGCCCTAATTATTGTAATAGGTGGTGTTATTTCAATTAGTTTATTTACTGATTGGGAATATGTTGAACTTCCAGGTGGAATTAAAATGAAAAGAAAGAAATAAAGCTTCCCCACTACCCACAATTTTGTGCGAACTCATACTTGAATAATGACTCAAATATTAAGTATGCATTACGACGGAGACCATCGTAACGAGGGAAAAATCATCGTAACGAGTGGGATATTACTTAATCAAAGCTTTAATCCTATCAGGCTGTTTCTTCCCTTCAATTATAAACCTCAACGCATTTAATCTAATAAATCCTTCTGCGTCTTTTTGGTCATATACATCGTCGGCTTCAAATGTTGAATGCTCTTCTGAGTATAAAGAGTTTTGCGATTTTCTGCCTACTACTATTACATTTCCTTTGTATAGTTTGAGTTTGACCTCTCCGTGTACTTGCTCTTGTGTTACATCAATTGCACTCTGCATCATTCTTCTCTCAGGTGACCACCATAATCCATTGTATATTAGTTTGGCGTATTTTGGCATTAGCTCGTCTTTGAGGTGTGCTTCTTCACGGTCTAGTGTGATAGACTCTATCGCTCTGTGGGCTTTTAGCATAATAGTACCACCTGGGGTCTCGTAACATCCTCTGGCTTTCATTCCTACCATTCGGTTTTCTACTATGTCTATGCGTCCTATACCGTGTTTGTTGCCGTAGTCGTTTAGGGTTTTGAGCATTGTAGCAGGGCTTAAATCTGTGCCATTGATTGATACTGGGTCACCGTTTTGGTAGCCTATTGTGATGTATTCAGGCTCATCAGGTGCATTTTCTGGGCTTACTGACCATAACCACATATCCTCTTCTGGTTCGTTGAATGGATTTTCTAGGTGTTCACCCTCGTACGATATGTGAAGTAGGTTTGCGTCCATTGAGTATGGTTTGGCTTGTCCTTTGTCATCTATATCTATGCCGTGTTCTTTGGCATATTCTAGTAGCTTCGTCCGTGAGTTCAAATCCCACTCTCTCCATGGGGCTATTACAGCTATATCAGGGTCTAGTGCTAGATAACCTAGTTCAAATCTCACTTGGTCATTTCCTTTGCCTGTAGCACCATGGCTTACTGCGTCTGCTCCTGTCTGATGAGCTATCTCTATCTGCTTTTTGGCTATTAGGGGTCGGGCTATTGAAGTCCCTAGTAGATACTCACCCTCGTATATGGCGTTGGCTCGAAACATAGGGAATACGAAATCTTTGACGAACTCCTCTTTGAGGTCTAGTACAAAGATATTCTCTTCTTTAATCCCCATATCAAGTGCTTTTTTTCTTGCTGGTTCTACCTCTTCACCTTGTCCCAAATCTGCTGTGAAAGTTACTACTTCACAGTTGTATTCATCTTGAAGCCATTTGAGTATGATGCTTGTATCTAGTCCACCAGAGTATGCTAATACTGCTTTTTTGATTTCTATTTTTGCCATAGTTGAGCCTTTGTCTTAATATATTGTGATTTTAGCGTAATGTTTATTACGATTTAGCTTTAGCTTCAAATTTAAGAGATGCTGAATTGATACAATATCTCTCATACGAAGGTGCAGGACCATCAGGAAATAGGTGTCCTAAATGGCTACCACACGCACCACATCGCACTTCTATTCTGCTCATTCCTAGACTGTTATCTACTATTTTCTCTATATTATTTTTATCTATAGGTTCAAAGTAGCTAGGCCAACCTGTGCCTGAATTAAATTTGCCCTCTGATGTAAAGAGAGGAGTGTTACAACATTTACAGCTATAAGTCCCCTCAGATTTAAGGTCATGAAATTCATTTTGAAATGGTGGCTCTGTACCATGGTTGAGACATACACTATATTCTAGTGGACTTAAGTCGTTTTGTAGTTTCTCTCTATCTAATTTTATCTTATAAGACATAGTAATCCTTTTATTAAATTTAGATAATAATATCATATTTTCTTTGGATTTAAGTTAGTTTACTCTATTATGTCACATAAACTTTTGGAGAGACTATGACTACATTTCAACTACTACTTTTTATTATTGCAGGAGGGATATTTTATCTCTTTTTTAAACAGCTATTTTCTGGCAAACACCCAAAGCGAGGTATAGACTTTGAGGCGAATGTGCCAGATGACCAAATAGGTGGTATCAATTCACCTGAAAAGATTTTTTCAAAGCTAAGAGTAGAGCCTACTCGTATGGCTCAACTGCTTCAAATGGCAGATGATGCTATAGAGAGAGAAGATTTTGATGAGGCTCACAAAGCTTTGGGTTCTGCTCTTATAGTTGAGAAAACTAATGAAGAGGCACTCCAAAAAATGGGATTTGTCTCTATGCAGATAGAAGACTATAAAGAGGCAAAAGAGTGTTATGAGAACTTATTGGAACTCGATAGTGATGATGATATGGCTCATGCACTTCTAGCAAATGCTCTTCATAAACTCTCACTAGATAGTCAAGCCAAAATTCACCACCAAAAGGCTATATCTCTTGATGATGAGTATGCACCTCACTACTTTAATTATGCAAATACTTTGTATGATTTGGATGAGAGTGAAGAGGCATTGGTACAATATACCAAAGCTTATAAACTAGACTCTAGCCTAGAAGAGGCTCAAAAGATGATGATGAAACTAGGAAGCCAAATAGGAAATAACAGATGAGTAGAGCAGATTTTCTAACACAAGAAGCCACAGAAGATATAATCCAAAGAGTCACGAATGTATGCCTGGAGTGTTATAGCGATATAAAAGTAGGTGATATGATACATTATGATATGCTAAACTATCGTTATCTATGTAAATCGTGTCAAGAGAGCCTATCAGAAATAGAAGAGTCTGTAGAAGAAGTAGAGACCACAGAAGGACTCTTTTAGATTTTGAGATATACACAAAAGCAGATTGATAAGTTTAATCGTCAAAAATATATAAACGAATTAGAGAAAGTATCTAAAAATCTTTTTCGTATGTATAGAGACCGAAATATCTTTGCAGAGCATTTTGTGCTAAAATTCAAAGAACTCAAAAAGAGACTTGATGAGAGAGTAGAGATACGACTAGATTCTGAGTATCATCAACAACTTAAAGAGTATATCATCCGTATATATAGAGATACTTGTATGGTAGAGACTTTTACAGATAAGCAGTTGAATAATATTCGTAATATAGAGATGAGTAATCTCAATAGACTACAAAAACTAAAAAATGGTGTCTCTTACAAAAAAGATAAACACAAATCAAAAACTCAAAATCAAGATTGGGGTTGATTTCTAATTTAATAACTAAGGAAAAAGATGAAAGCAAGATTGAGTATATTGGTAGTGGGTATAGTATTGGTATTAATAAGTGGTTGTGGTGTCAAACCATATACTGGCAAAGTAGATAAAACTCCTTATGCAACAGCACAATGTAACAGAGACCTTTCACATGGTGCAGAGATAGACCACACTAATATTATTGATAAAATTGTAGTATATAAAGGCAAAAGAAAAATGGATGCATATAGAGGAGATAAACTCATCTATACATTCCGTATGTCTTTAGGTAAAAACGGTGACAAAGGAAACAAACAAAAAGCAGGAGACTACAGAACTCCAGAGGGAACATACACTATCACAAGAAAAAAGTGTGATTCAAGACTCTATAAATCGCTTCTAATCTCATATCCAAACAGAGCTG
The DNA here is from genome assembly GCA_045267865.1 of Sulfurovum sp. Taxonomy (GTDB): domain Bacteria; phylum Campylobacterota; class Campylobacteria; order Campylobacterales; family Sulfurovaceae; genus Sulfurovum. The sequence continues at coordinate 7,218 of JASFZJ010000059.1, forward strand.
ATAGAGCAAGAGCTAGTGCTAAAGGTCTAAGACCAGGGGGCTACATCACAATACACGGACAACCAAAATGGAATGAAGACGGAAGAGGTGACAGCTACACACTATCAAATGACTGGACAGAGGGATGTATGGCAATACCAAATAAAGATTTAGATAAATTATGGAGTGGTGTTAGAAACGGTGCTACTATAACTATTCATCCGTAATAAATTATATTGATGAGGTTTAGCTATTTAATTTTGGTGTTCCTAAGAGGACTCGAACCTCTAGCTAAACCTTAGGAGGGTCCTGCTTTATCCAGTTAAGCGATAAGAACAAATTACGAAGTGTATTATATCCAAAAGGGCTTTAACTTTTAAATTTGGATATAATTACAATATAATTTGCAAGACGCAACAATAAAGGTATAAAATATATGTCATTTACAACACTAGGATTATCAGCGCCTATACTCAAAGCTATAAAAGAGCAGGGATACGATACTCCTACACCGATACAACAAAAAGCTATTCCATTAGTTATAGAGGGTAAAGATTTATTAGCTGCTGCTCAAACAGGTACAGGTAAAACAGCAGGATTTACGCTTCCATTATTAGAGAGACTTTATCAGTTTAGTCCTAAGATGAACAAAAAACAGATTAGATGTTTGGTGCTTACTCCGACAAGAGAGTTGGCTCTACAAGTTGAGAAGAGTATGGAAGATTATGGTAAATATACACCATTTCGTTCTACTGTAATTTTTGGAGGAGTGGGGATAAATCCTCAATTAGCTACTCTAAGAAAAGGTGTAGAGATAGTAGTAGCCACTCCAGGTAGGCTTCTTGATATATCTTCTCAAGGTGGTATTGATTTCTCTAGGTTAGAGTTTTTGGTACTAGATGAGGCTGATAGAATGTTGGATATGGGTTTTATTAATGATATTAAAAAACTTCTCAAACTTATGCCAACTAAAAAACAGACTCTGCTTTTTTCTGCTACTTTCTCACCAGAAATTAAGAGACTAGCATCAGGACTTCTTAATAAGCCTGAGATGGTAGAGGTTTCAAGAGAAAATTCAACTGTTACAAGTATTACTCAAACGGTTCATCTTGTGGATAAAAGACGAAAAAGAGAGCTTCTTTCACAACTTATTAAGACACAAGATTGGAAACAGGTATTAGTATTTACTAGAACTAAACATGGTGCAAATAAACTCACAAAAGAGCTTGAAGAGTATGGAATATCAGCTCTAGCAATTCACGGAAATAAAAGTCAAGGTGCTAGAGTAAAAGCACTAGAGAGCTTTAAAGCTAATCAAGTAAATGTACTTGTAGCTACAGATATAGCGGCAAGAGGGATAGATATAGACCAACTGCCTCATGTAGTCAATTTCGAGCTTCCAAATGTACCAGAGGATTATGTACACCGTATAGGTCGAACAGGAAGAGCAGGAGAGAGTGGACAAGCTGTATCTTTGGTTTGTGTAGATGAACATAAACTTCTTAAAGATATAGAGAGATTTATCAAAGCAGATATAACAAAGGTGGATATAGAGGCGTTTAGACCAGACCCAAGTATCAAAGCTGAACCTATTCAAAATGGTAGAAATAACCAGAGAAAAAAGCCAAGAAGTAACAGTTCTCATGCCAATAATGGTGGTAGTCGTGATGGTGGAAGAAGTAGAAATAGAAACTCAAATAGAGATAGATAGGAGAAAAAATGAAAAAAATATTTAAATTAACTAATGAGAAGTTACATCAAGATAGAGTTATGGATAGTGTTAAAAATGAAATTCGTAAATATATGAAGAGAGAAAAAAAGAAAAAATTGGTTGATGCTTCTTTGACATATTGGGATTTTGATTGTAAGATTGGATTGGATTCTGATAGTGTAAAAGTAGTAGAAGCAGATGTATTAATTAAAGAGTTAGATAGTATTAAAAATAAAGGTGCTGATAGTTGCTATATAGAGATTTTAGTTAAAGTTGTCAATAAACCATTGAAAATAGAAGAGCTTACTACAGATATAGAGTAATGAAAATAATAGATATAAAGACAAAACTTTTTAAAGCATCTTTAAAGAGACCATTTGTAACAGCTCTTCGTAGGGTTGATTTTTTGGAGGATGTAGTGGTGATGATAGAGTGTGATGATGGTTTTATCGGTTATGGAGAGGGTGCATCTACTCCCATAATTACAGGTGAAACGATAGGTTCTATTATTTCAGCTATAGCGTATATTAAGCCTTTTATTATAGGGCGAGATATAGAAGAGTTTGAAGATATTATATCTATAATTCATAGAGTAATTATTAAGAATACCACTGCTAAATCTGCTTTAGAGATAGCTTTATATGATTTGAAAGCTCAATCTGTGAAGTTGCCTTTATATCAGATGTTGGGTGGGTCAAAGAGAGAGTTTAAGACAGATATTACTATTAGTATGGGAGAGATTGATTGTATGATAGTTGATTCTCTTGATGCAATAAGTTTAGGTTATGATACTCTAAAGATAAAATTAGGTGATGATTTTCAAAAAGATATAGAGAGAGTAGTTGCTATAAAAGAGTCTATAGGTAGTGATATAAAGTTAAGACTAGATGCCAATCAAGGTTGGACTCCTGAAAATACTGTATATTTTCTTCATAAATTGGAGAGTAGAGGTATTGTAGCTGAGTTTATAGAGCAACCAATAAGAGCAGATGATATAGATGGATTTTTATATATAAAGAAAAGAGTGCAAACTCCCCTACTCGCAGATGAATCTATTTTTTCACTTGAAGATGCTAGAATATTTTTAGATTTGAGAGCTATAGATTATCTTAATATGAAATTAGCAAAAACAGCAGGGATAACAGATGCTATGAAATTAGCAGATTTAGCTAAAGAGTATGGTGTAAAGTGTATGATAGGATGTATGTTAGAGGGACCAGTATCTATATCGGCTGGATTGGCTTTATTGTCAGCTAAAGCAGATGTTATTAGTATGGTGGATTTGGATGGAGTCGCCCTACTCTCTTTACCTTTTATAAACAGCTCACATATTTTTGATGAAAGTCAGCTTATTTTATCAAATAATATTGGTTTGGATTGTTCTTTTTGAAATTTGCTTTGGTTTTTAAAAGCTTAACATAACAATAATTCTATCTTGTATTTACTTGGTTGGTTTTTATACATTTAAACTCTAGTGGTAGATTTATTTTGAATTAATGGTATTTAATGTAATTTTTTACACTCTTAACATAACAATAATTCTACCTATTTTTTTACCCTTTATTATTACATAAGATTATATATGATATAATTGTCATTACAAATATAATTACTAAGGTTTAAAATGCCAAATCAATCGTCACAACTTATTCAAACATTGACCGAATCCATGGATAAAGTATCTCATGCTAATAGTAATATAGAGATAAATATTATTATTGAGCATTTGCTAAAAGATTTTACTGACTCTGAATTTGCTACACTATTTTTGTTTGATTCAAAGAAAAGAGTTCTCTTTACTAAAAAAGAGAAAGATGAGGCATTGTCTGTTATTGATTCAAAAAGTCTATTGGGTGAAGCTTTTTTGACTAAAGCACCTGCATTTTATAATCATATATTTAGTGAGAAGAACTATCTACAAGAGGTAGATAATCCAGAAGATTTAAAAATAAAATCACAAGTTATTGTGCCTATTATTGATGCTGATAATGATAATCTTTTAGGTATTGTCAAGGTGGCTCGTTCTATCAAATTTAGTAAAGTATATTCTCGTCATGAGGTGGAACTTCTCTCATCTTTAACTCCTTTTATCTCAAAAATAATTAATATACTCTCTTCTGAAAAAACAAGTGATTATAAAAGTGAAAAGATAGATACTTCTAAGATAAATGAGCAAATTAGGGAGACAGAGAAGCGAAGTGAGGTAAAGATAAATAGTGCTATGCTCTTTTTTGCAAATACTGTTCATGATATAAGAACTCCTGCAAATAGTCTTTATGGATTTTTGGAGCTTATGGAAGAGTATACACAAGATAAAAAGATGCGTACCTTTATCGAAAATGCAAAAGAGAGTGCAAAGTTTATAAATACTCTCACCGACTCTATACTAGAACAGACTAAACAGGCTCACGAGGTACAAGTATCAAAGCCATCATCTGTAAATAGTATTAATTTTTTTGCCAAGACGGCCAATATATTTTCTGCTAATATGTCTAATAAAAATATACATTATCTTGTACATATTGACCACTCTATCCCAAAAGAGATAACTATTGATGAGCTAAAAATTAAAAGAATTATTATTAATCTTATTGGGAATGCTTATAAGTTTACACCAAAAGGCAAGATAGTTGATTTTACAGTTAGATTTAATAGTGTAAATAAAAAGATAAAAATATGTGTAATCGACCAAGGTATAGGGATTGAGGAGAGTAGGCAAAAAGATATTTTTGAAGCTTTCAAACAAGCTGAAGCAGATACGAGTGAACATTTTGGTGGTACAGGATTAGGTCTTGCTATCTGTGCTAAGTATGTCGCCGATTTGGGTGGAGAGCTAAAATTAGAGAGTATTGTTGGAGAGGGAAGTAGGTTCTATTTTGAGATACCTATTACTATAAGCAATAGTGAGCCAACTTATACAAAACTAGAAGATTTTGATAAGAAAATTACTATACTAAGTGATGATAAAAATTGTATAGATGCCAACCAAATTAGTGCATATATTATAGATTTGGGTATGCCCTCGTCTAATATCACTATCACTGATACTATAAGTGATGATACCACTCATCTATTCTGTTTTCAACATAAAGTTACTCCTGAGATAATAGAGATGGCGAAAGAGAAGAGTATAGTTGTAGTATTTGTGGAAGAGAGTCTTTTTGCATTGACCAAAGATTTTACAGATGAAGATTTTACTATCATATCTGAAAATACATACTATGGAGATACAATATACGATGCGATATTCTCTTTAAAGAAAAAGAGAGTATTGATAGCAGATGATAATAAGATAAATATTATGCTTCTTCAATCTATGCTTGAGACTGAACATGTGGATATATCTTATAGTCTAGATGGGAAAGAGTCATTTGATTTACTCAAAAAAGCTCATAAAGATAAAAAACCATTTGATATTATATTTTTGGATAAACACATGCCAAATATGACGGGAACAGAAGTAATACGAAAAATGAGAGAGTTTGAGAAAACAAATAGAGTGATACCTATATATGCTATCTCTATTACGGGTGACTCTGATATAACAGATGAAGAGAAGAATCTATATAATTTATTTGTAAATAAGCCATTTAATAAATTAAAAGTAAGAGAGTCTGTAAATATTGATTAGGTTTTAGGTAATATTTTAGATATTTGTATTATAATTTATAAAAAATTATAATTTTTTAATCTAGGAGTATAATATGAGTAATCGTCTACCTGTATATCTATTAATTGATTCTAGTGGCTCTATGAATGGAGAGCCTATACACTCTGTAAATGAGGGTCTTAGAGCAATGATGAGTGCTTTAAAACAAGACCTGTATGCATTAGATACTGTTCATCTATCTCTTATTACATTTGATAGGAATATTAAAGAGATTTTCCCTCTTACTCCTATCAAAGAGATTGAGATTGAGGATATTGTACCACCCTCTTCTGGTCCTACACATTTAGGTGAAGCGTTAGAGCATATTATAGAGTGCTACCATAAAGATATAGCATCCCAAAATAATCAAGATGATTTTCTACCTATGTTATTTGTGATGACTGATGGAAAACCATCTGATGTTATGCTCTTTAATGAGATGTCACAAAAAATCAAAAAATTAAACTTCTCTAGTATTATTGGTTGTGCTGCTGGACCTAAAGCCAAAACAGAGTATCTCCAAGAGTTTGCCTCATCTGTTATATCTATGGAGATGGTAGATTCTAGTTCATTTTTGGCATTTTTCAAGTGGGTATCGGACTCTATAAGCAAAGAGAGTCAAAAGAAAACTAAAAGTAATCAAGCAGATACCACCCTACCCTCACCTCCTTCTGAAATTAATATGGTTTTATAATGAGAAGATTACCTATATATTTTTTATTAGATACATCTGAATCTATGGTTGGAGTCCCTTTAGCTTCACTAGAAGAGGGAATGGCTAGAATAGTCTCATCTTTGCGTAAAGACCCACATGCACTAGAAACTGTTTATATATCTACCATAGCTTTCTCAGGCAAAGCAAAAGTCATATCTCCTCTTATAGATTTAATCTCCTACTACCCTCCCCGTCTTCCTATTGGAGGTGGTACATCTTTGGGTAGAGCTTTGAATGTGCTGATGGAAGATATAGATAATAGTATCAAAAAACAGAGCAAATATGAACAAGGAGATTGGAAACCTCTAATATTTTTAATCACTGATGGTATCCCTACAGATAATCCTGATATTGCTATAGATAAGTGGCAAAGAGAGTACAGTAACCGTGCATCTATAGTGGCTATAACACTAGGACACAATGCTGATATTAAGCTACTTAAGAGATTAACTCCTGATGTATTGACTTATGAGGGTAGCAGTGATGCTGATTTTAGAAAATTTATAGATTGGATTACAGCATCTGTTAAGACTCAGAGCCAACATATTGATAGAAATCAATCAAATAATGGAGTAGAGTTAGCCAAAACAGTTAAAGATTTAATCTCTATACATAATGATAATATTGAAGGTAACAAAGAAAATATAGTAGTATTATCAGGTCGTTGTCAAAATACAAAGCGACCATACCTAATCAAATATACTCAAAAATATATATTAAAGACCGTACAAAACTATATGCAACAGGATAGATATACTCTTAATGGCTGTTTTCCTATAAGTGAGGACTATTTTGTGTGGACAGAAGATGGATATTTTGCAGAGGTAAACACAGAGTTATTAGAGGGGATACCATCGTGTCCTCATTGTCAAAATAGCTCTACCGTAGCACTATGTGGACATTGTGAGAAGCTAATGTGTGTAGATGGTCCTAGTGATGCTATATGTCCTTGGTGTGATAATGAAAATAGCTTTAGAGGTGGTGGTGGACACTTTGATTTACAGCGTGGACAAGGTTAATTTTATGCAAACCATAGAGACTCATAGAAGTACACAATTAGAGTTTAGAGTACCCAATGGCTCTGTTGGAGTGGCATACAAAGAGACTCTTAGGGTAGAGGGTATAACTATAAAATATATTTATGGACTAGAGACTATATCTGGACTATCTCTAAACTCCTCTACCCATATCATAGAAGGTACTCCCAAGAGAGCTGGAGACTTCTCTCTTAGAGTCAAAACCTCTATAGGTGATAGTTATCTACATATAACTATAAATCCCAATCCCAAAAGTTTATGGCAAAATATAGCTCCTGATAAAAATGCTATATTTTTTAAAGATAATCACTCTAGTCTATATATAGAGACTCCTGATAACACTAGACTACTATCTGTATCCCAAAGAGGTAGGTCACACGCTCATAATGGAAAGTTCAGAGATGATGATGCTCTTATAGCATATAGTGATAGTGGCTGGTCAATATTGGCAGTAGCTGATGGAGCAGGAAGTTGCTCTCTATCAAGAAGAGGCTCACAGATAGCCGTAGATAGCTCTGTAGAGGCTTTAATGCAGTTACTTGATAATGATACAGATGAGACGGAGGAACTTTTATTGGCTCAAGAGAGTATGATAAAATCGGTCTCTAAAGCTCTACTAGATATAGAAGAAGAGGCAAAAGCTATAGATAGAGATATAAAAGAGTTCTCAACCACCCTACTCCTATCTGCTCATAAAAAAATAGAAGATGGTCGTCATTGCATCATCACATTTTGGGTAGGTGATGGTGCATTGGCTCTATATCGAGAGGGTAAAGATGTAACCATATTAGGCTCTCCTGATAGTTCTGAATATGCAGGAGAGACAAGATTTTTGGACCACAATACTCTAAAAGATGCCCAAGTAAGAGTCACAGCGTCTATAGTAGATGATTTTACAGCATTAATTTTGCTCACAGATGGTATATCAGACCCATTTTTTAGGACAGATGATGAGCTAAATAGTATAGATATGTGGGATAAGATGTTTGAGTATGATGGATTAAGAGAGATAATCAATAATAGAGATATAGAGATAGCTACTAAAGAGCTTTTAGAGTGGCTAGACTTTTGGAAAGTAGGCTCTCATGATGATAGAAGTATGACTGTACTAAAGTTAGCTTAAGATAGAATCTATTGATGATAGATATAACTAACCTTACCTTTCGTTACAATGATATTCGTCGTAATGAATACTTCAATTAAAATAGATAGGAATAAACTAATGAAAAAGATAATATTAAGCGTACTTATATTTTTTACAACTAGTGTAGTAGCTGAAAATAGCCAGAATCAACAGTTTTGGAAAGATGCTAAAAAAGGTTATATTCACAGTATGGGTTACTATAAAAATGTAAACTTGAATGTTCATAATGAAACGGGACAAACTCCTTTGATGATAGCTGTACAAAATGGACATAGTGCAGTAATAGATGCTTTTTCAGAGGGAATAGTGGATATTACTATGCAAGATTTTGAAGGAAAGATAGCATATAATTACATTAAAAAAATTGAAGGAAAAGATGAAATACCTAAGAATAATATATATGGAGCATTATTATTACTTGAAGCTACTCAAATAACAAGAGGAAAGGCACGAATAACAAGTGGCTCTTATAGTTACGATACTAATATTTTAGATATTATAATTAGTGGTGCAGAGTGTGAACAGTTTTTATTCTCTGAAAATACAAAGTGTAAATCTCTAAAAGTAGGTAGCAAACATACTATTTTTAAAGCTATAAAAGTTAAAGATAATAAACTTTTAGATGAATTGTTGCCAACAGTAGATATAGCAATTAAAGATAAGAGTAATTACTCTTTACTTTGGAGAGCAATTCTTTCTCATAATTTATATGCCGTAGATAAAATATTAGAAAGAGGAGCAGATATCTATCAAACAGATAATAATGACCATCATATTCCTCTGTTTTGGGCAACTATGCAAAATGATGTAGCACTATTGAAGATATTATTAAAGCACGATATAGATATAAATAGTAAAAATAAATTTGGAGATTATATATTGAGTTTGGCTATGTATCAATGCAAAAGTTTTGAAGCTATAGAATTTTTACTTGATAATGGAGCAAATCCATATTTTAAAAATAAACATGGAAAAACAGCTTTTGATGAGCAACCAGTTTTTTGTAAAGACAAGGCAAATATAGCGAGGATGAAACAACTATTAAAAGAGAGAAGTGTTTTTAGTCCAGAGTAGATGATGTTTTTACTGGAATATAATGAATATATATATTCTCACAAAATTGTGGGAACAAATGAAACTAACCCAATATAGGATTAAATATGTGTCATAATATATTATCATATTCCTTTCGTTACGATGATATTCGTCGTAATGCATACTTATATTGGGATATAATTAAGGTATATATTTCTACAAAATTGTGGGAACGAGTGAATGAAAAGAGTAAAAATTATAAAAAAGGTAAACCTAAATGAACGAAGAAAATCAACTTAAAAATAATGCTGTTAGAAGAATAATATATGTTGATGCTAGTTTTAATCAAGAGACTAAAGAATCAACAATAAGCTTATTTGACCAAGAGATTAATAAATTAGATACATTAAAAACAGATGCACCACCATCTAGTTCAAAAGCAGAAATTTATGCAGTTTTATATGCTTGTTTATATGTTAGAAAAAATGGAATAAAAGATAGAAAAATACATATTTTAAATGATAACTACCATGCTGTTACTAATACAAAGATAGAAAAATTGTGTAAGGATATGAATATAAATATTAGTTGGATACCAAGAGAAATTAATGTCATTGCAGATAAAGGAACTAAACAAGAGAGTAATATAAAAATAAGTACTTCCAATGTATTAGAGTTTTTTTATGAACTAATATTTGAAGTAACAACAAACAAAACTCCTCCGATTAAAGAGAATATCAAAGATAAAGATATATTAATGAATGCTCTAAAAAACTCAAAAGAGAAAAATAAACCTTATGTATCTCTTGGTGAAATAGGGAAATACCTTAGAAGTAATAACCCTACTTATACATATAGGTCATTAAAACAAGAACTTTTAAAATATGATAAATATTTTACAATACTTGATGATAATAATGTCAAACTAAAAAGTTAACTAACATGCAAAATATAAAAACAGTTTTAACAACCAAAGGTGAAGAGGTCTCTTATTTTGATGAGATTATAGGCTCTGGTACTATGAAAAATGTCTATTTTACTACAGATAATAAACGAGTAGTAGCATTTTATAGAGAGCCTCTTGATAGTGTCGGAGTTGATAGGATAGAGACTATCGTAAACTCATACTACAACTCTATATTTAATAATGAGTATGGAGAGTATTGGAAAAATTTACTATGTTGGCCTACAAGCGTTGTCAAAGATGGTGATAGATATGGTATTGTTATGCCTAAATATAGAGATAGCTTTAAGTTTAAATATGGCTCAATCAATAATGACTTTTTGGAGATTAGAGGAGAAGAGAAAAAGGGTAAATGGTTTACCACTCCTACCAATAGACTCACAAGATTAGACCCAAAAGAGATAGGAGATTGGCGTATCTATCTAAAAATATCTCTAAATATAGCTAGAGCGTTACGCAGAGTTCATGCTACAGGATTGGCTCACTCTGATTTATCTTACAACAATGTACTTATATCCCCATCTACAGGAGAGGCGTGTATAGTTGATTTAGATGGATTAGTAGTACCCAATAAATTTCCTCCTGATGTTATAGGTACTGCTGATTTTATAGCCCCTGAGGTAGTAGCCTCTTCACATCTCAAAAGAGATGACCCACAAAGAGTATTACCCAGTAGAGATACCGATAGACACGCTTTAGCTGTATTGATATATCAATATCTACTACTAAGACACCCACTAAGAGGAGTCAAGATACACGATATAAACGACCCAAATATGGATGAGACTTTGGCTATGGGAGAGAATGCTCTCTTTATAGAACACCCCACAGACCAATCAAATAGAAGTAGTATTAAAAATCTAAAAGAGATAGAGAAGTTTTGGAATAATACACTCAAACTACCATACACTATAACAGGTCCTTACCTGTCCAAGCTATTTGAACTAGCATTTGTCGATGGACTCCACACTCCTAGCAAAAGACCTACTGCTGATGATTGGGAGATGGCACTTATCAAGACTATGGACTTATTACAGCCTTGTTACAACGATAAATGTGTAGGCAAATACTATCCATTCACAGCCTCAACCAAACCAATATGTCCATTTTGTGATACACCTCACAAGGGAGAGCTTCCTATACTAAATTTATACACAGATAGAGGAAATGGTAAATTTATATCAGATAATCATAGGATAGTAGTATCAAAGGAGTTATCCATATACTCATGGCACATAGATAGAACTATCACTCCAAATGAGAGACTACCCAAAGAGATGAACTCAAGAGTAGGATACACAATATACCACCAAAACAGTTGGATTTTGGTAAATGAGAAGATAGAAGATTTAGCAGACTACACAGATAGCAAAAATATAAAACCAGTTCCAATAGGAGGACATATCAAACTCATAGAGGGGTTGAAATTGATAGTAAATAATGGGACTTCAAGGAGATTGTTGCTTGTGCAGGTTGTTGGGTAGAGTGCGATTGGTATCACACCAATACCCAAATATTCGGAGTTAGTCATATATTTTAAAGTAGTTGATGATTATAACTATCCTTTTTTACTTAACAGCATTTCCAATATCCCACATAGGCAAGAAAATACCAAGTGCCATTAGTAGTACAAGCCCTGCAATAAAGAACCCCATTATAGGCTCAATATATGCTGAAAGGTTATCTATCAACTCTTCAAACTGCTCTTCATAATATTTTGTAACTTTAGTAATCATAGCATCAAGTTGTCCACCAGCTTCACCTGCTCTTATCATCTGTAAGAGCATATTTTGATACAACCCTGTAATATCAAAAGAGTCTGCCAAACTCATACCTCTACCAATATTTCCATTAACTGTAAGTAGTTTCTCTTTAAGTACAGCGTTATCAACCATTTCAACTGCTGTTTCTAGTGCTTCTGAGACAGGAATACCAGCTTTTACTAACTCTCCAAATACTAGATTATATCTGTGCATAGTAGAGAGGTATATTGCTTTATTGATAAGAATAAATTTTGGATGAATCATCATCTTATCTATATAATATTTTGCATCTTCATTATTTTTATACATAAACTTAATTACATTCACCGTTACTACTAGAAGTATCATAATATATAGTCCATAGTTTGAAAATGCCCACTCTAGGTTTAGAAGTATTTTTGTAGGTAGAGGAAGTTCTGTTTTAAACTCTGCAAATATCCCCTTAAATTTAGGAACAACCACCATAATCAAAATAGTAAAAGCGATACCCATAGCACCCAAAGTAATCATAGGAGAACGAACAGCCTTTTTAAATTTAGCTCCATTTTTTTGAATAGTCTCCATCATCTCTGAAAGCTTTACATAAGCTTCTGATAAATTACCTGTCCTCTCTCCCAAGTCTGTCATAGCTAAAGCGATATTACCAAACTCATCCCGATAAGGGTACATAGACTCTGATAGACTTTTACCTGCATTAATATCACTATTAATTTTTGCAAATATTTTTTTTAGTTCTGGGTTATCTGTATTTTCAGAGACCTCCAAGAGAGTGTCATTAATAGCAATACCTGCATCTGTCATAACTGCTATCTGACGAATAGCTGATATTTTATCTACAAGAGGTATTTTCTTTTTAAAAGAATCTTTAAATCCTGATATAATATCTTCAAAAGAGTCTTCAAGAGGAGCAGCGGTCTCTATAGCTTTGGTCACCATTGCTAGAGGAAATTTCTCTTTTGCTTCCTTAACAGCACTCATTCTATTTTCAGCTTTGATTATCTCTTTTCTTTTTTTACCCTTTTCAATTATAACTACGCTAAAATATTTCATATTACAACCTTGCTACTCTAAATATCTCTTCAACTGTAGATTTCCCATCTAGTGCCTTTTTAACACCATCTTCAAACATAGTTACAAATCCCTCAGATAGTGCTTGTTTTGTCAAAGCCTCTTTTGAAGCTACCTTGGCAATCATTCTTGCTAACTCTTCACTAATAATCAAAACTTCTGAAATCATCTCTCGCCCTGAATAACCACTCTGTCCACACTCTTTACAGCCCTTACCTTTATAAAAAATAGGGTTTTCAGGAAGATACTGCTGAATATCTTTAAGTAAAGAAGCATCTAAAACTGTTGTTGTTTTACAGTGAAGGCATATCTTTCTAACTAGCCGTTGAGCTTGAATAGCTACTAATGCTCCAGATACCAAATACTCCTCTATTCCCATATCCAAAATCCTTGATATTGAAGATATAGCATCATTAGTGTGTAGAGTGGAGAGTACAAGGTGACCTGTAAGTGCTGCTTGAATAGCGATACGCAAAGTCTCTTGGTTACGAATTTCTCCAATCATAATCTTATCGGGGTCTTGTCTTAATATAGACTTCAACGCATCGGCAAAACCTAATCCCACACTCTCTCTCACATTTACCTGTTGGAGTCCTGCCATTTGGTACTCCACGGGGTCTTCAACGGTAATAATCTTATCTCTAACATCTTTAATAGCATTAACAGCACCATATAGAGTAGTTGTTTTACCAGAACCAGTTGGACCTGTAACAAGTACAATTCCATAAGGTACTTTAATAGCTTCAGAAAATTTCTCATAACAGTGGGCGCTCATACCAGCATCTTCTAGTCTAATCATCGCTTTTGATTTATCCAAGATACGCAAAACTATCGACTCACCCTGAATAGTAGGAAGTGTTGATACCCTAAAGTCAAACTCTTTTTTAGCAACAATCGCTGAAAATCTGCCATCTTGTGGTTTTCTTTTCTCTGCTATATCTAAGTTTGATAGAAGTTTCATCCTAGAGGCAAATGGACTAAATATATCTTTATCAAAAATAAAACTCTGTCGTAACATACCATCTACTCTAATCCTAATAACACAACTCTTCTCTGTAGCCTCAATATGAATATCACTAGCCCCTGCAAAGATAGAAGATTTAAGTACAATATCAATCAATTTCTCAACAGCAGGAGACTCATCATCATTCTTCCTACTTGTATTCCCCTCTTGACTCAAATCTCTACGAATTTCACCAATTAAGCCCTTAACACTCTCATTAATTTCAAGTCGTTGAAGATGTTCTTTAATTTGTGAGGGTTTAGAGATAGCAATACTAATTGGTTTTCGTGGGAAAAGCCTCTGTATAGTATCTTGTGCTGCCATATCAAGAGGATCATCAAAGACAATCAAAACATTAAGGTCTGTCTCTTCTATGGGGATAATATTATATTTTAGAAGTTGAGAATAAGAGACTTTGGAAAATAGCTTCATATCAATCTCAATATCATCTAAATCTACATACTCTATATGAAGAGACTTTGCAACCTCTTCAATAATAGGAACAATAGTAATACCCTCTATTTTCTCTAGGTGAGAGAGAGTTATCACTCCCTCTCGTATTTTTTTTGCCAAAAATACTTCAACGGTATGTAGATCAACCATATTTCCTGCCAATAAGTTGGCAAAAGAGATTTTTTTAGGTGGTCTGCTTCGTACAAGTGTAGAGATAGCATCTTTTGTGAGAAGTTTCTCTTTAAGCATAATTTCAATTAATTTTACCATCTGTGTAACACCTTTTTTATTATTTTAATAATTTATATTATAACTTATTATTTTTTATCTTATATAGTAAATTTTTTGCCTCTTCTGAATCAGACTTTTTGATGTAAGAGACTAAAATAGATATTGCTTCATTTTTATTATCTAATTTTAATTTTGATTTTACAAAAATAAATATACTCTCCTCTATATCAGCATCAATCTTATTACTCTCCAATGCCCAATATTGAGCCTTTTTATAATCTCCTCTTTTATAATAACTAGTTGCTAAAAAGAGTGCATCATCTATATTATGTGTTTGAAAGAATCTCTTCTCTACATCTTTATATGCACTAAGACTTGTACTCTCTATAATATTAAGATTAGCTTTCTCATCTAATACAGGAATATCTACAAGTGTATCAGGCTTAGTTACAGTTTTAGGAGTATTATTATTTGATATAAAATTACTATCTTTATCACCTAAAACTCCCAATGCACCATCTACTAAAAGAGGTTCTTTCTCTCTTTTTATCTTTTCTACCTTAATAACCTCTTCTATTATACTCTTTTTAGAAAAATAGTTATTTATCTTTGTGATATACTCCTTATTAGTAAATATAGTCAATATAGCTATAGCTGTAGCTACTAAAAGAGCCAAACCAATAAGTATCGGTCTTCTCTGTTTTTCTTTATATCTTACCCATTCATCTTCTAATGGTTTTATATCATACATTAATATATCCTAACTTCAATGCTGCCATCTCAATAATTTTTTTTGGTATCTTTTCATAATCTATCTTTTCAGGTTCATTTTTATCATAAAATTCACAAATTTCAAACATTGTATATAATAGTTTATTACACTCTCTATAGTTTCCTTTTGTATATTTATGGATAAGTTTCATATCTTTTTCTACAATACTATTAGCTATCTCAAATAGATTTTTTTTGAGAAGCTTTTTGTGTATATAGACAGTTTGGTCATCTCTACTTCCATTTTTAAGCTCTACAGTCTCCCATATACGAGTCTTAAAATGTTCTTTAGCTATAAGGTCTTCATCATCTGTTTTGTGCAAAGCTATAACAAACTTCACAGTTCTACTATCAGATAGTAGTCGTATCTTCTCCATTATATCAGCACCATACATCTGAGCCTCATCAAGTAAAATAATAATCTCTCTTTTACCTCTAAGCTTTCTACAATAATCTACTAAAGCTGAAAAATTAACTACCGTATTATTTGGCAAATCTTTTTTAGTTAAAATTTTAAAGAGTTTATGAAAAAACTCTTTCTCATTAAGAGCAGGTGTATCAAAATAGTGTATCTCTTTTTGGTGCTTGAGCTTATCTTGAATGTAGTTGAGCAAGATACTCTTACCTGTTCCAGGTCGTCCAAAGAGTAAAATCATCTTCAAAGGTTTATCCATACTATGCTCTAACTGTTTATACGCACTCATGGACGACTCTAATTCTATATAATCATTAATATCTACAGAATCTATAAATACATTTTTGGCATCTTCATATCTACTTTTCATTTAATTTTGTATACCCCAAGTCTTTTAAAGATACTGATTTAGAGTTCTTTATTATATGTGGTGTTATAATAAGAACCAACTCTTCAACCGTATTTATTTTCTCTTGTCTTTTAAATAGACTACCTATAAGTGGAATATCTCCTAATAATGGTACTTTATTATCTTGAAAACCACTCTTTGTTGATATAAGTCCACCCAATATTGCATGTTCTCCATCTTTTACTTTGATAACAGTAGCTATCTGTCTTTTTATTAGGTCAGGTGGTATATTTCGAATAACTCCATCTGAAGTTATACTAGCAACTGTATCTGAAACGGATGGATTTATTTTTAATATGATATATCCATTAGTATCAATCTCTGGAGTGATATCTAATAAAATACCCGCAAATACAGAATCAACCGTCTCACCCTGAGCGGCAACTGCCCCACCACCACTACTAGCAGTTGAACTTGATGTTATCTTATAAAAAAGCTCTTTACCTACACTAATAAGTGCTGGTTGATTATTGAGAGTCATAACCCTAGGACTAGAGATAGATTTTACGTCCCCTTGTGTTGAGAGAAACTTTACAACTTCAGAAAGTTCTGTCTTTCCTGTAATATTGATAACTTGTGCACTATTAGGTTTACCAGTATTTCCTGCAAGAGCAGATGTTATTCCTGTTTCGGTAAAGGCATAAGTGTCTATATTTTTTTGTGCCATAGCCAAAGAGCTAATAGTCACATTTTGAAGTTTATAGAGTTGTGACCAATCAATTCCTGTAGTTTTACTATCATTAAAAGAGACATTTAAAATCTTAACATCAATTAAAACTTGTGATTTTATCTGTTTTGTAAGTATCTCTATATACTCTTTGACTCTTGATATTTGAGTAGTTGTCCCTGTCACTGTCACCATACCAGCTTCTGCATTAACAATAGGTGCTACAGGATTATACTCCCACACTTTACCATCAGGTCCACTCCAAGTTTTTCCTTTTTTTACATAGTGAGTACTCCCATCAGATGCTCCAATAAGAATTCTTTGTATCTCTAACTCAACTGTCTTCCAAAACTGAAAATCATCAGTATTGGTGATACTAATACCTGTTTTAGCTGTAGAAGAAGTTCCTTCACCTTTATTTGAGTTGGCAATAGTTACATTGGCTGTACTCTCCCCTTTTCTATTTCCTGATATATAGTGAATACGAAATGTTTTTGTAACAAGATAAGATATTTTTAGTTTATTACCATTTAGAGAGTAGTTTAAGTCATTATCTGTAAGTATAGTATTCAAAAATCCTTTTAGTGTACTATTTTTTAGTTTTACATAATAGAGCTTTTTATCCATACGCAATTTGGCTTGTTCATCATTTATGATAACAGTCATACCACAACTATCTGCTAAATGCTCAATAACATCTCCTATACTCAACTTACTATCAATAGTGACACTAAATAGTTTTGTAGAACAGTTATCAGCATATAAACTATCTGTAAATCCCAAAGATATTACGAAGAGCATAAGCAGACGAACTACTAATTTTTTTATTTTTTCCATTTAACTACCTCTTTTTCAATTTAATAAAACTATTATCTCTATACTTACGAAGAAATAATTTCCTAATAACATTACCATTTCTCAATACCACTCCTCTTTTTCCTATATATCCCAAAGTATAGCCTAAAACTTGCTCATCTATATTCACCCATTTATTATTTATATAAGCCTTTCCATTGACAACTGCATGAAGCTCCATCTTTACATCTGTAGCGTCTAGTACCTTCTCTTTTCTAGGTATTACAAAAGTTGTAATATTATTCTCATCCTCTTCTAGTCTTACAAAAGGCTCTTTTGTATTTTCTAGTGTAGATAGTTTAATTCCCTCTCTCTTCTCATGTATCTTTATTACCATATCTTGTATCTGCTTAAGAGATAGCTCTGCATTAACACATAGTGTTAATAATATTAAAAATATAATTATTTTTTTCATTAGTGGTTAATCCCCCATACTGATATATGTATATCTGCTACAATCTTTGATGAGTTTGTATCAAGTGCCAACTCCGTTTTAAAAATATCCGTTACCAAAACATTTTGTTCAAGCTCATTCATAAACTTAATAATATTTTTATAATCACCCTTGCATCCAATACCTATCTCCAAAACATGACCAAAACTTCCATTACTATCTACATAATGGTTGGTAATATATTGTAATTCAACATTTTGTATCTCTGCCTTAGTAGTAATAGAGTTTAAGAATTTTGACCAACTCTTTTGGTTAAAAAGCATATCTGATAATTTCATTAAATTTAAATCTATAAATTCTATCTTCTTTTTATATTTTACGATACTAGCTTTTTTATTTTTTATATCTCTATCTAGTTTTATAACCATATAGTCTTGATTACCTCTACGACTAATAGATTTTAGATAAGTTCTATTATCTATTATACTCTTCTCTATTCTCTTTTTACTTTTTTCACTCTGTTTATGTAACTCTTCTGTATAAGGAAGTAAAAAGGCATAACCCATATAAGCTAAAAGACCTGCAAGACCTAAAATCATAACCCATTTTTCTTGTTCTTTTTTAGTAGAGAAATATATATCTAACTCTTCTAATTTATCCTCTAAAGCTTTCATCTCATATTAACCTTCAATAGACCTTTATAGTAATTATTAATAGGGTCTTTTTCTATTTTTTCTATATCTATACTAACTATCTCATCAAAGTGCTTATCAGATATATACTTGATAACCTCTGTAAATTTCCTATCATCTGAACTAACTAGTGAAAGTTCTAGGTTATCATTATCACTCTTAAGCATATCTATATTTACCTCAAATTTAGTAAGCTCCTCAGCAATTGTATGAAATATACCCGATTTAAGTCTATAGTTTACCTTTTTATCATAAATAGCCGTTAAAGTTTTTGTTTTCCCTGTATATTTAGATAATAGCATTTTTATCTGCTTATTTAATCCTTCAATAGTGCTATGCTTACTCTTGATAATTCCTTTATATTTAGTAGCCTTAGATTGAAGTTCCTTATCTTCTCCTATTAGAGTATATATTTTAGCATCATTAACATAAGAACCCACGAGATAGACAAGAGGATAGGCTAAACTAAGCACAATAGCTGATGCTGTTGATATGATAAATTGTCCACTAGCACGATTTACAAAAGATGGTGGTCTAGGATACATCGTGAGATTAACTATAGATGTCTCATCTTCCATATATATAAGTGAGCTAAGCATCATAAGATAGTGTAGTTGGTCTGTGTACCACTCATCATTATCTACACCAAAATCAAGATTAAACTCAGTTGAATTAAGTCCTAGATAATTTTGACTATAGTCATCAAGTCCAATAATTGGTCCATTTACACTTCCTATAAACATCTGGTCAATAGTTTTTAGCTCAAATGCTCTCTTTGCATATATAACAATATCATTAATTGTAATAAATACCTCAGCGAAAATTTTCATAAAATTCTCTTGATAATCTGGATTAATAGTTTTAAGACCCTCTGTCTCTAAAATATTAAAAAATACTTTATTATCTACTTTATCTCCTGTAATCTCACAATACTTATCATAAATTTGGTCAAGTGAGAACTCAATAGATTTAGAGTAGAGATACTCTCCATTTTTATATATCGTCACAAAAGCATCATGCATAGTAAAATAGACAAAACAGTGTGTATGACTTGAAGAGAGTATCTCTTTGGTATATAATGATTTATAAAGAAGTGGTGCAGGTATTATAAGGTCTATAAATTTTGTATGCTCCTTTACAGGAAGAAATAGTTCATCTAGCTCTTCTGGTTCAGCTACAAATATATGATATTCTCTCTCTTCAGCCTCATTTTCTACTTCCATATAAGAGATAACATAGCTATTAGCTTGGTCTAATCCCAAATCTTCATAAGCTTTAATATCTAGTATATCAGCAATATCTTCATCTTCAATACTTCTACTTATCTTTACACTTGTACTAATAATATTTTTATTAGTCACATAAGAGGCAGAAAAGTTAGACTTATTAAATGAGAGCTTCTTTAGAGGGGAACATACATTATTTTTAAATATATAATTCTTTTCACTATATGTGTTGAGTGTAACAATATTTTTAACTACTGGTTGTTTTTCTTCTTTTTTTGCAAACATTTATTAAACTTCCTTATCTATTGAGCAAATTATATTCGTTATAATATTAAAACCCTCTTACATAAAGTATTATCTTATAAGATATACCCTAACTCTTCTAATCCACTTCTATTTTTACTCCAACCTTTTTTGACTGCTACATGTAAGTCCAAAAATATTCTCTTACCTGAAAACAGTTCCATCTGCTGTCGTGCCATTTTTCCCACTCTCTTAATACCCTCACCTTTCTGCCCCACTATCATACCTTTTTGTGTCTCTTTTTCTACCACAATCGTCGCATAGACTTTATCAAGCGTATCAGTTTCATCAATCTTCTCGATAGTCACATCAGACTCATAAGGTATCTCATCAGACAAGTTCTCAAAGATAGACTCACGAATGAGTTCTTTATATATATCTCTAATATTATCCGTCGTTAATATCTCTGTATCAAACAAAAATGGTGAGTTTGGTAAATGCTTAGAAATTTCAGACAATAACCCTGCTTTACCCACCTTTTTATTCACTGAAAAAGGAATAATCGCTTCAAATCTGTCTTGATATTTCTGATACTCTCCCAACTTCTTCAAGACATCACCCTGCTTCACATGGTCCATCTTCGTCAAAAGCACAATATGCTTGGTATTCTTTCGTTCATTCATCGCCAAAAACTTCTCATACTCCGTAAGCTTATCCGTAATAGGGGCAAGAAACACAATCAAATCAGCATCCCCAATGGCTTTAAGCACCTCGTCCATCATAAACTTATTAAGTAACTTCTCTTTCTGATGAATTCCTGGAGTATCCACAAATATAATCTGCGACTCTTTACCATACATATCCTCATGCATCACTATAATATTCATTCGCTTACGCGTAGCCTGAGCCTTTTTGGACACCATCGCAAGTTTTTCACCCACCACATGATTGAGTAGTGTACTCTTCCCTGCGTTAGGTCGTCCTACAACTGCTACAAATCCTGCTTTTGTCTCTACATTTTCGTATTTTTTCATTTTTATCCTTTTATTTTATCTCTATAACATAAGTAAAATCTTTACTTGTAGCAGAAAGATTATAAAGTCCACTACTCAATAATATCTTTAACTTGTCTGTTTCTATATAACGGTCATGGATATTTTTACCTAATGGAGATGCTTGAATAGTCCAATCATTACAAATTAATTTTAAATCTTCTTTTTCATTAGTATCTATAACTAACTTATTATGGTCTTTATTTGCACCAATTATTTTTAAATTTAAAATCCTACAAGGCACTATATCTTTTATCAATACCTTATTAATCTTCCATTGCGTTGTGATAAATCCATCTGTAATGATGACATACTTGGCATCAGACAATAAAGCCTTAATATGCTCTTGTGCTTTCTCCTTACCTATACTATTAGGATAAGTCCCAACATATTTAGGTTTTAATTTCTCATATTCATCATTAATATCAAGTATCCTATAACTTTTCTTTGAAAACTTATCTACCAACATAAATTTTAAAAGCGTATTTTGTACTAACTCTTCATCAGTACAATTATCTACTACCTCTATCAAAGGGTCATTTTCAAGTTGCATTAGTATAGAGGGGTCATCAAAAAAACTTTCTCTTAATGGAAATGGTTGAATATATTTAAAAAGTTTTCTAATAGTATCAGGCGTATAATCCTCTTGAAACTTAAATTTCAAATACTCATCAATCAAAGCGTTATCTAATGCTAAGTCTGCCACACTATTTGCCTCTATTTATCTGATAAATCTCTTTTAAAGTTGCATCATAAAAACCTTTAGGAAAACTATTTTCTCCATTTTTATCTCTAAACTTACCATCTTTCCCTATCTCTATCTGCTCAAATGGTATATTTTTTTCTTTGTAGTGTATAATAATCTCATCTGTAGCTAAGTTTCCTTGATAGACTTCATATCTCAAACGATTAATCAAATGGTCATTATGTGTTTCTATAATAATTTGAATACCCTTAGAAGCTACAAAAGCAAAAAACTCACCTAATTTTGATTGAGCCTTAGGGTGTAGATGAATTTCTGGATTTTCAATAATAATAATCTGCTCTTTCTTCGCAGAGAGGCAGACTATCAAAATAGAAGTCAAATAACTAATACCAGAACCTATATTCTTTGGACGAACAAAAGCATTACCATTTCTAAAACTTGCTTTAATTTGATTTGTACCCTCTATCTCTTCTGTTTTTATCTCTGTTTCTAAGATATTATCTAACCAATAATTGACTTGACTATCAAGAAATTTCCTATCTCCTTGTACCAATTCATCTATAACTTGATATTTTTCTCTTCTAGCTTTCTCCAAAAAGCTAATAGTATATTCTCCATAAATTCCAAATCTGTCTAAAGGGTTAAAATTTTTGTCATAGGTATCTTGTGGTCCAATTCTATCTGCTGATAAAAATACTAAATTTCCTTTACTATAAGAAAAATTATCTGCAATTTTTGGACTTAAAAAAGAAGAAGAAATTTCATGGTCTTTTATAAATGAAAAACTTATAGAACCACCAAAACATTCCATTGTTAATTTGTATTCTTCAACATCCATATTAAAATTAACTACTTCATAAAAATCAGATAAAAAATCTAAATATTTAAAAAGAGGAGAAGCATATTCGTCATTAGATTCTAGTGAAAGTTGCAATATAGCCTGAATAATAGAAGATTTCCCACTACCATTTGTACCTGTCAAAATCGTAAGGTTTCTAAATTCTAAACTCTCTTTTTCAAAACATTTAAACGCTTCTATATGTAATTTTTCTATCATCTATTGAGTACCTCATCTACTTTATGAAATCTTGTCTCTACACTAGATATACTATCTACTCTTTGGGTTAAAGAGCTGATATAACTCTCATCTTCTAGTAAGTTATCTATTTTATCTCTATAATTTATATCACCTTTTATAAAAG
>JASFZJ010000060.1:0-24757 GCA_045267865.1 Sulfurovum sp.
CTGATGAAGTAGCAATGTTTGATGATGATAATATCTATGGACTAGATACTCCATTGGTACTTAAAAGTGAGAGTGCTGTGTTTGGTGTTGGGAGTTTTTTGGTTTTCTGACAACTTTCCGACAATATTTTGATATAATTTTTTACATTGGTTGCTGTAGTACGGTATAAAAACCCTATTATATAGAGTAATTTTCAATTAGAAAATAGCTTTTTATATTTATTCAGCTCCCATACAAACTTTATCAAAAGGATATATATGAAAAATTTCTCGAATAAAATGGCACTGTTGCTATTTGCAACCCTAACACTTTTTACTCTCTCAGGATGTGGAGGTACTAGTGCAGGAGATAATGATGGAGTTACTGATACAACCAAACCTATAATAACTTTAACAGGTGACTCTATAGTAAATATAGTACAAGGAATTACTTATAGCGATGCAGGAGCTCTAGCAAATGATACTGTAGATGGAAATATCACAGCCAAAATAGTCAAAGGTGGTGATACCGTAGATACGAGTAAAACAGGTAAATACACTATCACTTATGATGTCACTGACAAAGCAGGTAATCAGGCAATACAAATAAAAAGAGTAGTAAATATTTGTGTACCTATCACACATAATGGTACAGCAGAATATTGTCCTGTCACTTCTCCAAATACAGATAGAGTATGGCTAAATAAAAACCTTGGTGCTGCACGAGCATGTGAAAGCGCTGATGATGTAGCTTGTTATGGTGACTACTATCAGTGGGGAAGAAACTTTGATGGACATGAAGATAGTATAAGTAGTATTACAGCTACACGAACAATAGATATTAACAATGCAGGAAACGAGTTTATCATAGCCACGGATTGGTCTTTAGTAGATGCAGATGGAAGCCTAAGAAGTAATAACTGGTCAAAAACAGATGGAACTTCTATATGTCCTGTAGGATATAGAGTACCGACAGGGTCTGAACTTGAAAAAGAGACAACAATTGTAGGAGTTTTCGATAAAACTACTGCTTTCAATAGTTTCTTAAAATTACCATCATCTGGTGTAAGAATTCCTTCTAATGGCAGTATGGTAGGGCCAGGCACTACAGTCACTGTATGGACTTCTAGCCATAACGCTACTCTTGCGACTTCGACTTTATTGACTAATTCATTTACTTCTTCTTCTCGTGGTATGGGTGCACCAGTACGCTGTATCAAACATTAAATTTTTCTCATTCCCAAATTATATTTGGGAATGGTAGATAGTATATGTTTTCAGACTATCTATTATGCAACCAAATAGAGTTTGGGTGCAAGAAAAATATTCAATTCTTTAACTTTAAACATTTTTAGATATAATAACGCCCTAATATTGTCTCGACTAAGAGCGTTGCAATAACACATATTTATATTGTAAATATGGAAGAGTCAAAGACTAGAGTAGGTTAGTTGCCTAACACAAACAAAAACTAAAGGTAAGAAAATGAGAAAAGAGATTCACCCTAATTATGTTGCGTGTGCTGTAACTTGTGCTTGTGGTAACAAGTTTGAAATCAAAACAGAAAAAGCAGAGATGAGTATTGATATTTGTAATGAGTGTCACCCATTCTTTACAGGTTCTGAGAAAATTCTTGATGCTGCTGGTAGAGTTGAGAAGTTTAAAAGTAAATATAAACTTAGCTAAACCAAACTATAGGAGATGGTTATATACTTCTCCTATATTCACCTCTTATATATAAACCCACTTCCCTAAAAAACAAAAAGAAATTATGATAACATTTATCCCTACCCCTATTGGAAACCCCCAAGATATTACTATCCGTGCTATGCGAATTTTTGAGAATACAGAACTCTTTTTTTGTGAAGATACACGAAATACCAAACACCTATTGAGACTCTTAGCAGATAGATTTGATATGGTCTATCCTGACGCTGATTTTATCTCTTTTAATGAGCATAATGGCACAGAGAGATTAGAAGAGTATGCTGATATATTGGAAGATAAAAATATAGTATATGTAAGTGATGCTGGTATGCCCATCATCTCCGACCCAGGGCAACTTTTGGTCGAGTATGCTCAAAAAAACTCAATTAAATATGATGTATTACCAGGGGCTTCTGCTGTGACAACTGCTTATGCTGGTAGTGGATTTGAAGATGGGAAATTTCTATTTTATGCCTTTTTGCCACACAAAGGAAAAGAGAGAACCACAGCACTAAGTAAAGCTATGAACAACGGCTTTAATACCGTACTTTATGAGTCACCTCATAGACTAGCTAAACTCATTGATGAGATTATCACTATAGATGAAGAGCGAGAGCTATTTTTGGCAAAAGAGATAAGCAAAAAATACCAAAGATATTATAGGGGTATGGCTAGAGATATATATAATCAACTCCAAGAGGTAACAATCCGTGGAGAGTGGGTAGTGGTGATAAAAGCCCCTGAGCAAGAAGAGAAAACACTTAGTATAAGTGAAATATTCGCATTTGATATGCCTCCCAAAGTCAAAGCAAAACTTTTGGCACATTTGAGTGATAGAAGTGTTAAAGATTGGTATGGTGAGTTGAGTAAGGACTAAAATATAAATAAAATTGATGAATAGAGTTCTTGCACCCCTTTCAGTCCGTTATATCAACCTATGCACTTTTAGTGCATAGTGGTTGAGTTGCATTTGCACAATCAACTGTAAATATTACTTCTGATATATCAAGTAGATACTCAATCTAAATAATAATATAAATTCCTAATTTAGCTATAATAAATTAAGAAGGATAAAATATGAAAAAGATAATATATGGCGAAAGTAATTTTAAAAAAGTAAAAATAAATAATGACTATTTTTATATAGATAAGACAAAATTTATAGAGACTTTAGAAAATATAAATGAGAGTTTTTTGATATTTCTGCGACCACGAAGATTTGGAAAATCTCTATTTTTATCCTCGTTGCAATATTATTATGATGAAAATAGTAAAGATGAATTTGATGCGATATTTCATGATACATATATTGGCAAAAATCCAACACCTCTAAAAAATAGTTATAGAATTTTGTTTATGGAATTTAGTGGGATAAATACAGATGGTGGAATGGATGTTATTTATGAAGGATTTAGAGATAATATAAAAATGGCAGTTCATAGATATTTTGTAAGTTATGGATATGAAGAGTATATTAATGAATTAAAAGAGATTAAAAGTCCATCAGGAATGATAAAATACTTTTTTGAAATAGTTCAAGATGATAAAATATATCTACTTGTAGATGAATATGACCAATTTGCAAATGCTATTTTAGCTCATAGTATGGAAGAGTTTTTACAAATCGTAAGCAAGGGTGGATTTGTAAGAAGCTTTTATGAAGTCTTAAAAGGGGCGACTCAAACTGGGACTGTTCAAAAGATGTTTATCACAGGTGTTACTCCTATTACTCTTGATAGCCTTAGCAGTGGATTTAATATTGTAAAACATATTACATATAGAAAAGAGTTTAATGCAATGGCAGGATTTACACAAGATGAAGTTGATTACTCTTTGAGAGAGTCAATATTTAAAAGGTGTGGAGATATTGATAAAAAAGTTTTATTGGAAAAAGTTAAAATTTGGTATAACGGTTATCTTTTTAATTCTGATGCAAAAGAGAGAATTTATAATGCAACTTTAGTAAACTATTTTATTACAGAGTATAATTTTGAGAAATGTACAATGCCATCAAAAATGCTTGATAGTAATGTGGCAAGTGATTACAAGGCTATTATGAAACTTTTTAACATTGGAGATAGTGAACGCAACTATAAGATATTAGAAGAGTTAATCAAAAAAGATACTATAACAGGCGTTATAAAAGATAGATACGATTTAAATAGAGAATTTACTAGAGATGATTTTATTACACTAATCTATTCAATGGGATTTATTACAATTAAAAAAGAGCTATTTGGTGGGGTATATGAATTTGAAATACCAAACTATGTGATAAAAATACTCTATTTTAACTATTTTGCCGTTGAAATACAAAAAAGAAATACTTTAGATATAACAAACTCTATAGGTCAAATACTGTTAGACTTGGCTTTGGGAGATATATCACCATTTAAAAATCAACTAAATGAGGTTATTAAAACTCTATCAAATCGTGACCATCAAGGGTTTGATGAGAAATATTTTCAAGTTATATCTTTGGCATTATTGAGCTTTGCAGAGTTTTATTTTATAGATTCTCAACCAGAAAAGAATAGAAAATATCCTGATATATTGTTAATTGGTAGAGATGAACGAGTTCCAAATAATTATCTGTTTGAGCTAAAATGGATGAAGAATAAAGATAATTATAATGCTGTTAAAAAAGATGGGATAGCACAAGTTAATGGATATTTAGCACTTGATAAGATTAAGTCTATTCCTAAGCTTAGAAGTTATTTGTTGATTGGGTCTAAAGATGGAGTGGAGTTTATAAAAATAATTTAAATATTTTGAAATTAATAATAAAAGGTGGATTTCTTAAGCAACTACACTTTAGTTTGGTTAATATTAAGTTTAAGGAAATTTAGGTGGAGAGTTACCCACACTTTTTTAGAAAGAACCATATTTATTATTATAAGAGAGATAGAGGAGTTGATAATCAAATGGTTACCAGATGTCCGTATAATCTTTCCTAGAAATCTCCAAAAGATGATAAAGAGGATAATGATGAAGAAGCCTCGGTCTTTGGGATAAAATCCCTATAGAATACTTAACCGTGTAAGTAAACCTGCTGTAGTGGTGTATCCTACTTCACTAAATTTTAATTTTCCATCTTTATCATATATAAGTGTTGTTGGGTATGCTTTTATATTAAAATCTTTAGCTAAAACAGCATCTTTATCATTTATAACACCAAATGTAAAATTTCTCTTTTGGATATAATCTCTCACATCTTCATTTGAGCCTGAATTAACTGCGATGGTAAGTATATGATACTCACTATATTTTTTAGATATATACTCTATATTTGGAGCTTCAAGTTTGCATGTAGGACACCAAGTAGCCCAGAAATGAATTAAGAGTGGCTTACCATTTTCTGCGATAAATTTTTTGCCATTTAGAAGTTTTGCTTCTATTTTTGGGATTTTATCTATTGGTAGATTTGGTTTACGAATATAGCTTATTGTATTACTTAGCACAAATAGAATTAGAAGTGCTATCGTTATCTCTTTGACTATTGTTTTTAGTTGGGGTATTTTCATCTTATATCTCCATGCCATCCCAAAACTCATCATAATCAAAATTGGTCATGGCATTTTCATCATTTTGATTTTTGCTGATGAGTTTCTCTTGTTCAGAGTGAAAATACTGCTCTAATGCCTCTTCTAAGATAGTATTTATATCTTTATTGAGTATATTAGAAAATAGTTCCAACTCTTCTATGGTGGTCTCTTTAAATGATATTTTAATAGACTCTTTCATCTTAAAGCTATAAACTCTTTTTTACCTCTTGAAGTGCTGAGATGACATCCTCTAAATTCTCTTTTGGGATATGCACTTTCCAATCAGGTTCATCTGATTTAGACTGTAAAGCTATACCAATACTTGCTACACTTGGGCTATTTGCACCATAAGGTTCTGCTACTATTGATACTGTTATCTTACCATCTTTTGTGCCATTTAAATTTATCTCTTTTATAGTTGTTGCATTACTCATCTTAATATCCTTATATTTTTAATGATTATATCATACTATCTCTTTATTTTAAGTAATCCTGATATTTTTGCTTGTAATCTTAACCATGATTTATGCTCAATCGCAGGAAAACCAGCATAAATCTGATTGCCTTTTAGTGACTTTGTCACTCCTGCTTTTCCTCCTATGGTACTAAATGCACCTATTGAGAGATGTCCTGCTGTGGCACTCTGTCCACCAAATATGACATTTCTGCCTACTATACTAGAACCTGCTATTCCTGCTTGTCCTGCAAATATAGTATTTGCTCCTATATCGCAGTTGTGTCCTACCTGTACTAGGTTATCTATCTTTGTACCCTCACGGATATAAGTTGTTCCAAATACGGCTCTATCTATGGTGGAGTTTGCACCTATCTCTACTCTATCTTCTACTATTACATTTCCATTTTGATAAATTTTGATATGTTCACCTGTTTTTGTATGGGCAAATCCAAAACCATCACCACCTATCACACTTCCACTATGAAATATAGACTCATCTCCTATCTTGCTATCGTGATATATACTCACATTTGAGTATATAATAGTGTCATTTCCTACAGTAACGCTATCACCGATATAAGCCCCTGCAAATACTACAACTCTATCACCCAAAACTACATCTTTTCCAAATGAAGCACTTGATGATATATCACAATTTTTACCACACGAAGGAGTGTATGTCTTACTACTAATTGGATATGCAAAGAGTTTAGAAGCGAGGGCTAGTTTAAGGTATGGTTCGTCTGTGACGATTGCGATTGTATTGGGAGGAAGAAGTTCAGCGTATTTGGACTCTATCAATACGGCTTTTGCTTTTGTATCTGCTAGTTGTGATTTGTATTTTGGTGCGTGAATAAAACTAAGCTCACTAGATGAGGCATCAAGAAGTGTATTGATACCACTTATATCACAATCCTTACCCTTAAATACTACACCTATCTCTTTGGCAATGTCTGATAATAGATGTGCCATAGAGTTATCTCTCTATAGCTACAACACCACTTCTTACAATCTCAATAGGACTGTATCGCTGTGATGCTTCTATAAAATGAAATATTCGTTTTGGCTCATCTGCTACCATAGCGATAATCATATCTTTACCAACATTAACAATACCACCATTATATGCCAAAGATAAAGCACTAATCTCTGCTAGATTTTCAGATATTGGGAATTTTGCCAATACCATCTCTTTCTCTACCATCTCTTCGTGTTCTATTACTTTATAAACGGGTATAAGTTTATGAAGCTGTTTGGTTATCTGCTCCATTACTTTAGCCGAACCACTTGTAGCTATTGTGATATGAGACATATCGCTATCAGGAATGGGTGCAACAGTTAGAGAGTCTATATTGTAGCCTCTCCCTGCAAATAGTGCTGTAATACGAGCCAAAACAGAGCTTTCATTGAGGACGATAACTGATATAACTCGTCTTTGGTTTATAGAATTTGTCATCACTTCGTCTCCTCTTCTTTTTGTGGCAATATCATATTAAACAACGCTCCTCCTGATGGAACCATTGGAAGTACATCTTCAAAACGATTAACAATAACATTCATAAAACAGACTTTATCTTTTGCTATAGCATCTTTAAGAGCTGCGTCAAACTCATCTTTTGTCGTCACATCATAACCTATACCACCACACGACTCTGCCAATGCTTTCCAGTTAGGTTGAAATGACAAATCTGTCTCAGAGTATCTCTTATCATAAAAAAATGTCTGCCACTGTCGTACCATTCCCAAAAAGTGATTATTGAGAATTATATTTATAACAGGTATCTTATACTCAGAAGCAGTAACAAGCTCTTGCATATTCATCAAAATAGAGCCATCACCAGTCATATTTATAACAATCTTCTCAGGATACGCTTTTTTCGCTCCCAAGGCTGATGGAAACCCAAAGCCCATAGTCCCAAGTCCACCAGAGTTTATCCATTGTCTAGGTCTATCAAATGGGTAGTGTTGTGCTGTCCACATCTGATGCTGACCAACATCTGATGTGATAATAGCATCTTCACCAATTAACTCACCGACTCTCTCGATAACCCATTGAGGTTTTAAGACATCATCTGAATCTATATAAGATTGTGGATGAAGCTCATCATATCTAGTCAAAATCTCTCTCCACGCATCATATCTAGTAGGCTCAACGCTATCTAAAAGAGGTAACATAACTTCTAAAACCTCTTTTATATCACCTACAATAGGATAATCAACATCAACAAGCTTACCGATATTTGCAGCATCTATATCTACATGAATAATCTCTGCATACTTCGCAAACTCTGATAATTTTCCTGTAACTCTATCATCAAATCTAGCTCCAAGAGAGATAACTAAATCAGTCTCACTCATAGCCATATTAGACGCATAATTACCATGCATTCCAAGCATACCTAGTAATAGTGGGTTAGACGCACCCAAAACACCTCTAGCCATAAGTGTCTCAACAGCAGGGATTTGAGTCTTTAGAGCCATATCTCGCACGAGTTCGTAAGCGTTAGACAGTACAACTCCACCACCGATATATAGAAGTGGTTTTTTGGCTTTTTTAATAGCCTCAACTGCTTTTGATATCTGCTTATTATTGCCTTTATAAGTTGGCTTATAAGTAGGAATATTGACACCATCAGGATAAATAAACTCTCCAATATCCACAGTAATATCTTTGGGAATATCAATAAGTACAGGTCCTGGTCTGCCACTTCTAGCAATATAAAATGCCTCTTTCATCATTCTAGGAAGCTCTTCAAGAGAACGCACCAAAAAGTTATGTTTGGTACAAGGACGAGAGATACCTACAGCATCAATCTCTTGAAATCCATCTGTACCGATAAGAGCCAAAGGCACTTGTCCTGATATAACGACCAAAGGGATAGAGTCCATATAAGCAGTGGCTAGTCCTGTGACAGCATTGGTAAATCCAGGTCCACTTGTAACCATCGCTACACCTACTTCACCAGTAGCTCTTGCGTATCCATCTGCTGCGTGAACAGAAGCTTGTTCATGACGGTTGAGAATATGCTCAAACCCATCTTGTTTATAAATTTCATCATATACATGCATGATAGCTCCACCAGGGTAACCAAATACGGTCTTAACACCCTCGGCGATAATAGCCTCACACACCATTTGTGCACCACTCATCTGCATGGTTCATACTCCAATTTTTAGATTTTTCTTGATTATAGCGTAAAAAGTCTCTAAATCTAGTATAATTCCCAATTAGTGATAGATTTAATCAATAGTTACAAGACCTAAAGGAAAAATAATGGCAACAGATAAAGCATACAAAGTATTGGCACTCGCAAACGATATATCCAATAATAAGGCAAAAGAACTCATAGATAGAGGTTTGGTTTATGTAGAGGACAAAAAGGTAAAAATAGCAAGAGCATTGATACATATTGATACAATATTTCGTATTGAGTACCCTGAAAAGATGGAGATACTCTACCAAAATGATGATATTATCGCAATAAATAAACCTGCCCAAGTTGATAGTTACGAAATCCAAGATATGATAGAGGGAGCAGAGCTTTTGCATCGTCTTGACCGTGATACTTCGGGAGTTTTGTTACTAGGTAAAAATAGACCATTTATTGAAAAAGCGATAAAAGAGTTTAAGGCTAGACGAGTAGAGAAGCATTATGTGGCGTGGGTAGAAGGTGTGATTTATGAAAAAGTAGAGATAGATGCACCGATATTTACCATCAAAAAGGGCAAAGCATTTTCACTAATAGACCCTGTGCGAGGCAAAAAAGCCCACACAATAGTCAAACCCGAAGAGCTTCAAGGTAAAAAGTCTAAAGTAAATATAGAAATCACCACAGGACGAACACACCAAATTAGGCTACACCTCTCACATATTGGTCACCCAATCGTAGGAGATGAGCAGTACGGAAGCAGAACACAAGCAAAAAGGGTTTTGTTACACTCATTAAAAATAAAGCTTCTAGGTTATGAGTTTAATGCTAGAGAGCCTAAAGATATTTTGCAGTATAAGTAAGAAGTTGGGAGAATAGAATATGGCTATAGATAAAAATGAGATAGAGAAGTATATATTTGACCCTGAGAATCCGAGGGGGTGTAAGTCTTATAGGTTACTTTTGAATATTGCGAGAAAAAATCATTATAGTTTTTTTTCTCCTGATTTTTTGAAGTATTTTTTTGCTGAACAGATTATTACGAAAGAGTTTGATGAAGAGATTTGGGATAAGCCTGATAATTATCATACTTTAACTCCTATTGAAAAATTAAAGCTTTTTATAAAAATAAATTCTAGGAATGATTTATTTGATTTTATTCAAAAAATAGATTTTAAAACAGATAAAATTTTGAAGTTTAGTTTCGTGAACTCTTTAAATAATTTTTATAAAGATATTTTATCTGATAATTCTGAATGGGGTGAACCTAAGGATACTGATATTTCTTATTTAAAAAAGTATATTCTGACTTTAGATGAAGAATATACTCTTGATAGTTTTAGTAATAATATTGAAGAGAATAAAAATAATATATTCTTTTCAAAAGATTACTTTGAACCTCTGAAAGAATTTTTTACAAAAGTATCTATATCTATTACATTAGAAGAAAATATAGATAAATTTATAGAATTAAATAAAAATCAAAATATAAAACCAATATTCCTAAAAAAAATAGAAGATGTAGATTTACTTTTAAACATGCTAGAAGATGATTTAAAGCAAGAAAAAGTAAAAGAACAATATTTAGCACCTATCCCATATTTAGATGCTATAAAAATAAAAAAATACTTTTCTATTGAAGATATGGAAATCATAGATTTAAAAGATAAAAAAGAGATTTATTTTGTCGGTGAAAATGGAGATGGGAAAACTATTTTATTACAAGCGATAATACTCGGATTGAAGAAAGAATATGCAGGTGATGTAATAGAACATAATAGAAATCATAAAGGAGAAATACAAATAGCTATTAAAGATGAGTTTTCAATATCATATGAAGAAGATATAAATAGACTCAATGTCTTTGCTTATGGAATAAATAGAAATAAGATTGATGCTAAACTATTTGATACTTATGGTTATAGTGGAATTTTTGATACGAGTGACCCAAGAAAAACAACCTATTTAAAAGACCCATTTCATGAACTAGGTCAAAGCTATCAAGGCGATGATATATTTATCAAAGACTTTATAAAAAAGTTAAATACTGTTATTTTAAAAGAAAACTATGAACTCTTTAATGGAGGTGATATAGATTTTAATGAGCTTTCAGAGGGGTATAAAAGTACAGTAATATGGCTTTATGATTTGGTTTCAAGATTGGTAGAAAATCAAAAAAATAGAGATGAAGTTAAGGAGTTGAAAGATTTTAGAGCCATTGTTTTAATTGATGAGGTAGATTTATATTTACACCCAAAATGGAAATATGATTTTGTAGAGAATCTTAGAAAAGTATTTTCAAATATCCAATTTATTATGATAACGCATAGTATAGAGACGATTTTGGGTGCAGGTGATAAGGCAGTATTTTATAAGGTTTATAAAGAAGAGGGCGTGACTAAAGTTTATAAGCCTATGGATAATATAAAAAATCTTATGGCAAATGCACTTGTAACTTCTCCTTTGTTTGATATGGATACGGCGAGGGCAAAACATCATGACAATAAACTTGATACGCGTGAAGATTTTATCTCTAGTAAAATTCATAGGATTATGAAAGAGAGGCTCAAAGGTAAAAAAGCCATTGTTGAAGATGATATTATGGAAATGATAAATCAAGAGTTAGATGATTATTTGAAAAAGAATGACTTGTGATAAAGGTATTTAAAGATTTAGATAATATTCCTGATTCTCTTTTGGATAGAAAGACAGAAAAACGAAGAAATATTTGTATTAAAGACAATAAATATCATCAAAAAAAAGAGTTTCATCAACGATATAAACAAGCAGATATAAAAGCTACTCTCAAACTAATTTATCACGAAAAATGTGCTTTTTGTGAGAAGAAGATTCGTGAGTGTAAAGATAATAATTTAGAAGAGTGTTCTAGTACAGTTGAACATTATCGCCCCAAAAGTAAGTATCATTGGTTAGCCTATTCTTGGGATAATCTTTTGTGGTGTTGTCATAGATGTAATCAAAACAAAGATAATAATTTTGAAACTCTAGCTGATGAGGTAAGCTATGAAGAGGAATTTAGAGATAATATTCACTCTAGCACAGAACAATATCAAGAAATGGAAAAGCCAAAGATAATTAATCCTGAGTTGGAGAATATTTTAGAAAAGCTAAGTTTTGATGATGGTATTATCACTTCAGATGATGTAAGAGTACAATATACCATTGAAACTTGTGGATTAGATAGAGATAGTTTGAATGATAATAGACAAACTATTATAGATGATTTTGTAGAGAGTATGATTGATAAACAACAAAAAAATGAGTCTTTGGGAATAATTTTTAAAGAGTTAATGAGTGACTTTAAAAATCAAGAAAGTGAGTTTAGAGCTTTGAGGTTTTGGCTTCTGAAAAACTATCAAATATTAGTTTAAAGGCTTTACTCAAAATAAGACCAAATAACAATCTCCATATCTTTATATCTAAAACTATTAGGAGTTATACTCTCTATCTCTTTAATATGCAAATCTATAGTTTTGATAGAGGTGAAGTGTAGTATTTTGGTTAGTTTAAAATCATCTATATGTGTTATTATCTCTTCAATAGTGGAGGGTGCTTTTAGAGTGTGTAGATGGGAGTTGATAATATCAGAGTCAATGAAGTAGAAGTCTATAGTATAGTTTTGAAGTTTGTTGTATATTTTGGTTATATCTTCTAGTTTAAGTCTTCTTTTTATCCAGTTTTTACATTGGATTATTTTGATATTTTGATTGAGTAGAGAGATGGATATTATATCTACTCCTCTATCCTGATTGCCTTTTATAAGTCCATTATAGATGACCAAATCATCTCTACTCTCATACTCTTTCCCTATAAATCTCTCATACTTCTCACCTCTATCTTTGAGGTGTTTATCTTCTTGGTATCTTTGAAATTTAAACTTCTGTTTGCTTTTTGATAAGTTACTAATGATTTGAGGGTCTTTAAGTATCTTATACTCAATGCCATCAGAGAGAAATAAGAGACTAAAACTGTGAGCCAAATCACCTCTATCTGTGCGTATAAATTGTCCCATTGCATAAGTGTAGAAAGAGAGTAGGGCATCTATAGATTTATGTAGAGGCTCTTTGGTGTAGGTGCTATCTAGTAGTGAGAGGATTTGATTGAAGCCTTTATGGTACTCGGTGCTTATGCTGTTTACTTTGAGCCATATTAATTGAGCAACAAGTCTTTTGGCTAGAGGTATATTAGGAGGAAGTAGAGGCACAAGCTCTATAGTGAGACTTCTTAGCTTTGCTTTATGGGCAAACTCACCTAAAATAAGCAGAAAATCATCTACTACTATATCATTATCACAAGAGAATAACTCTTTGTCTATCATATCATATATCAGCTCTTGGAGGTCAAACTTTATGCTATTTAGTTCGCTCTTTGTAATACTCTCAAAATATATCTCTATATCATATAAATAAGTATCCAAATACTCTCTCAAAGAGGAGCTATCAAAGAGAGAGGATATATCTTGTTTAAGTTTAGGGAAGTTTATCATTGGTGCTTATGGTGATACTATCTACATCTATATATCTCTTTTTCTCTACTTTGTAGTGAGTATTAAAGGCTTTGGTGCGTGAAATAGTGATATTTTTGTATCTCTTTAGAGTAGGGGAGGGTACATCATAATCTAGTTTAAATACCTGTTTGTATATCGCTTCTATTAAATTATACTCTAGTGCTGAGTCTAATCTAAATTTCATATTGTAATTTTTTTGAAGTTTATCAAATAGGTCATCTTCAAACTTTATATCCTCATAAGCACTTATAATGGTATATCCATAGTAGAGTCCTAGAAGTGCTAGAGATATTTCTGCTCTCTCTTGTGGAATTTCTTCTATTATGTTTTTTTTGAGTACATATCTATCGCTTGAGTGTTTTTTGGAGTAGATAAAAAGTAGAGTTATAAGAAAGTAAATAAGCTCTCTATCTTCAAAATATTTTAAGACACTCTTATACTCCAAAGATGTCTCTAGTAGTAGTTGAAATTGCTCTTTTACTTCATCATTTTCTACAAAGTCGGTAATCTCTTTGATAAATTTTTCATTTATATGTTCTCCTTTGGTTATCCTCTCTATGAGTTTTTTGGCTAGTAGAGATTGTGAGAGTGATAGCTGTTTTTCTAGCCAAGTATCCAACTCTATTGAGTTATTATTATATATCTCAAAATAGCTTTTAGGGTAGTTTATATAAATATGACTTTCATTTGTATAATATAAATTTGTATTTTTGATAAATGCAAAAAGTCCCATAATCTGGTCATATTGTAAAAGCTCTTTTGTATAGTCTTTGGAGTTATAAGATATTGGTTTTATCATATATTGTTGAAACTTCTTTTTACCTTTTGGAAATACCCTAAAGAGAGTTTTTGCTATATAACCACTCTGCTTAGATAGAAGTGAATTTAAAATAGTATTTGTTGTATCTCTACTAGATGTATATATCTGTTTTATTCGCGTAATTGGTAGGGGAGTATCTAATATAAATATATGAGGTGTGACTTCTGTTAGAGAGTTTGTCTCATCTAGTGTAAGCATAACCTTTATAAGGATTTGATTTGGAGTGAGGGGGTTGATGTAGCCATTTGATAATAGTAAAATATCACTCATTTGCGATTGAGTATCTATCTCTATCTCATTCTCAAAATATATATCAGGAGCGATAATAGCTTTGGCTATATAGTCTTCTAGTTTGGATTTGTGGATTTGTATTAGATACTTTGACTCCATTATAACCTCTTTATTAATTTATAGGTACTCTTATCAATTTGTTCCAAAATCTCTGGTAGCTCATTGATAGCCAATATATAGAGTCTCTCTCTTGCCCTCGTCGCACCAATATAAAACTCTACTCTATTACTACTCATAGCGTGTTGAAATTGAGGCATTATCACTATATCAAACTCCATCCCTTTGGAGGATTTAAAAGTGGTAATTACAATATTAAACAAAGAGGTAGGGACTTTTTTATCTCTGCTTGTGTAGCTTGATATCTGGTAGTTTTTTTTGAGCCTTTTGTGATATGTCTCTACTGTAACTATATTTTCAGAGAGTATTCCTATAGTTTTATTTTTGAAGTTATCAAGTATCTTGCGTATAGTCTCTACCGTGGTATCAAGACTATCTAATATATAGACCTCAGGAATAGCAGAGTCTTCATTCTCTATATCATCAAATCTATTAAGGAGATTTGAGTTTATCGCCCTTGGATTATCAGGTACAAACTCTTTGCCAAAGTTATATATCTTGTAGCTATTTCTAAAATTTTTGTAGAGGGCTATTTTTTTGAGATGAGGTAGTATATCTAATATAGTCTCTTCATCTGCTCCATTCTCATATACTTTTTGAGCATTATCAGCACTTATGGAGAGTCTAGGGGTGATTTGTGAGAGGAGTTTATAGGCATTTGGCTCTATATCTTGACCCTCATCTATGATAATTTGCTCATATCTACAGCTTTGTTGAAATAGTGCTATTGTCTTATCTATATTTATATGCGAAAGACTATTAGATAGGTGTGATTTGTTTAAGTCAAAGTGCCATCTGTGAATATTGACTACTATTTTACTCTTATCATTGATTGTATTTTCTATAGCTACTTTTAGAAGTTTACCATAAGTAAATAGAATAGAGTTTTTACTCTCTTTGAGTCTATAGATAGAGACGACAGTTTTGCCAGTTCCTGGAAGACCTGTAAGAAATATAGGCTCTTTGGAGTCTATAGCTCGTCTCTGCTGTCGTGTTAGCTCAACCCCCAAAGGGAGTTTAAACTCAAACTCTGCCATCACAAAACTATTTAGCTTTTTCTAGGTATTTACCCTCTACAGTATCAACCTTAATCATCTC
The DNA here is from genome assembly GCA_045267865.1 of Sulfurovum sp. Taxonomy (GTDB): domain Bacteria; phylum Campylobacterota; class Campylobacteria; order Campylobacterales; family Sulfurovaceae; genus Sulfurovum. The sequence continues at coordinate 15,691 of JASFZJ010000060.1, forward strand.
ACCCTCTAACACATGAAAAGGCACTTGCACAACAGCACCACTCTCTAGTGTAGCAGGTTTTTTACCACCTTGTGAATCACCTTTGAAGTTTGGAGGAGTTTCTACTATTTTCAATACTACAGTTTGAGGAATTTCAACTGATATAGCTTTGCCACCATGAAATAGAATTTCCGTTTCCATACCATCTACCATAAATGAAAATGTATCTTTACCCACTTGCTCATGCATAAGACCTATCTGCTCAAATGAAGTTGTATCCATAAATTGAAGTAGCTCACCATCATCATATAGATACTGCATCGTGGTTTGTGTAAGTTCAGGTATCTCAAACTTATCTCCTGCGTGGACGGTTTTCTCTATTGTTTTACCTGTTGCTAGGTTTTTTATTTTCATACGAACAAAAGCAGCACCTTTGCCTGGTTTGACATGTTGAAAGTCTGTGACTTTATACGGATTTCCTGTTATCTCTAGTCTTGCACCTTTTTTGATGTCACCCATACTCATTATAGCCATATTTCGCTCCTTAAAAATTATTAAGTTATTATATCAAATGGTTGATAAAAGATTGTGGAAATGATAAAAAATAGAATAATAGTATCTATTTTAGCCTCTCTTCAAAAGATATAGTAAATATAGCACCATTTTCTCCATTATCTACACTCAGAGAACCTCCCATATTGCCCTCTATAATCATCTTTGACATATAGAGTCCGATACCTGTGCCTTTGCCTTGCTCTTTGGTGGTAAAGTAGGGTTCAAATACTCTATATATAATATTATCAGGTATCCCTCCTGCATTATCTTCTATAGTTACTTGATTATTCTTTAGGTTTATTTGGATTTTTGGCTCTTCTATACTGTTCTCTATTAAGGCATCTTTGGCATTGCTTATAATGTTGAGTATCACTTGCTGATATTCACTCTCAAATCCAAAATGTTCAAACTCATCTCCATTTAACTCTATATCAATACCAAGACTTTTAAGTTGTAAAGAGTGCATATCTATCGCAACTTCTATAGATTTTAAGACTTTAAAATCTTTTTTTTCTTTATCTATTCTAAAAAAGTTTCTAAAGTCATCAATAGTTTGGCTCATATATTTCACGGTCTCTTTACTCTTATTTATAAAAGATTTCACATAGATTTCATCTTCTAGTTTTCCCTCTTTGTAGTCATATTTTAGATTTTGAATACCTGTACTAAGAGTGTTGAGTGGTTGTCGCCACTGGTGAGCTATCGCACCTATCATCTCCCCCATTTGAGCAAGACGAGACTGCTGTAACATCATAAGTTGTTGTTTTTCATTTTTTTCCACTTCGCTGTGAACTCGCTTCTCTAGGTTCTTATTTATAGTCTGTATCTTGGCTTCAATTTTTTGGTATTTGTCTTTTTCTATCTCTATCTGTTTGATTAGTTTTCGTTGCTTAAAAAACACAGTGAACATAATCAAAATAATAAATGAAAAGATTATAATAGTTTTAAATATAATATCATAATCTATTTTTTTTTCAACTTTTAATTTTCTATACTTATCATATATACGCTCTTTTGTACTTATGGGTATCTTTTTTATGGATTTATTAAATATACTTAGTAGCAGAGGCTCTTTGTTACTTATTCCAAAACTACCAGATATTTCATCCTCTCCTACTTTTGTCATAATTTTAATCTCATAGAGATAATCTCTTGAAATCTTATATCCCATTAGATATGAGACACCTATAGCACCATAAAACTCACCACTAACAACTCTATTCAAATCTATCACATCAACATCTACTAGCTGTAAATTAGGGCCAATATCTCTAATATAATTTTTAAAATTTTTAAAATCTTTTTGTATCATTATCTTTTTATTTTTAAAATTATTTAATCTAAATCTATACGGTTCATTTATTCCTGTAGCTATTACTATATTATCCAAAATATAAGAGATAGTTGGAGTTAAGCTTTTGAATTTATTTGGTTTTGTTACGATAATTGATGCCATATCACAAGTGCCATTTTGCGTATTACCTATATATTTTGCTACACTACTATTTTGTAAATACTCTACATTCAAACCTGTCTCCTTGGAGATAATATTTAAAAAATCTATAGATAATCCACTATAACCATCTTTTGTTTGAGTGACAAAAGGTATCTGATTGGTATGGATACACACTTTTATACTTTTTTTATTTTTTATATACTCTTTCTCTTCTTTGGTTAAATTTATATTTTGTTGTCTCTTCTTATTAAATATCAGATTATTTAAGTTCATATTTTTTTTACTATTATTAATCTTCTTATATACGGCAATCTGTTTATTCAAAAAGTTCTTATTAAAAGAACCTATCTCATACATTCTAGCCATAATCAGTCTCTCTGTAATCTCTGCTTCATATTCTAATGTATCTCTATCTATCTTTTTATTATATTTAGCCATAATTATATTTATGATTTCGTCTTTATGTTTTAATGCATATTTCCACCCTTTTATACTTGCATCTAAAAACTTTTTTGTTCTTTTAGGAAAGTTTATCGCTTCATTGTTGGATGTAAAAAGTTCAAGATGAAGATTGTATAAACCATAATTAGTTGGATTAATGATATTATATTTTATACCGAGTTTATTAAGTTTATACGGTTGGTCAGAGATAAAAGCCGTCATAGCATCACATTTTCCATTTATAAATTCATCAAGAGAATAAGTATGGGGTATAGTCTGTATATCTTTTATGTTTATATTATTACTATCCAAAATATATTTTAGTCCAATATCTATATTATCTCTCTTTGCCGTCATAATAGTTTTACCTATTAAATCGTTTACTATTTTTATATTGGGTGCAGTTATTAAGACTAAAGCAGAACCTTTAAAAAAGCTTCCTAATAGTTTAATAGGTCTATTTTTTAACGCCGATATAAGTATATTTGAATTATAGATACCATAATTTGATTTACCACTTAGAACTTCATCTTCAATATTCATACCAGATTTAGGCTCTTTTAACTCAACATCAAGTCCCACATCTTTATAAAAACCCTTCTCTTTTGCTATTATAAATCCTGCAAATTGAAACTGATATTTCCAATGGAGTTGCAATGAAACTTTCTCTAACTCTTTGGCTTGAAGTGACCCTACTAAGAGTATAAATATCAATATAATTCTAGTAATCATCTACCCTTACCACTCAATTCTATTTCTGCCATTTTCTTTGGCTCTATAGAGTGCATCATCAGCTCTTTTTAGAAGAGTCCCCTCGGTATCTACGGTATCTAGTTGTGCCACTCCAAAGCTACAGGTTATTTTTATATTTTGTACAAATATATTTTGTTCAACCATTATTCTTATATTTTCTGCTACTTTTCTGCACTCTTCTAGTGAGGTATCTGCTAATATCATAGCAAATTCTTCTCCACCCCACCTTGTAAATATATCACTTTTTCTTATTTTTAACTCTATGAGCTTTGCTAGTTCTTTGAGTATATCATCACCAACTTGGTGACCATAAGTATCATTAATTTTCTTAAATTTATCTATATCTATTATCATCATGCTCATTGGTATTTGATTTAATTTGTGTATAGATATCTCTTTGCCAAACTCTTTTTCAAAATATCTACGATTATAGACTTGTGTGAGTTTATCTACATAAGCTTTTTGCGTAAGATCTTTTTTGTCATTTTCCATATCTGTAACATCTGTAAGCGTGATAATAGTATGAGAACTCTTTTCTATGAATTTGAGTGAGATGATAAATATTTGCTTTTTATAATTTGAATCAGATATAGATACCAATCTTCTCTCATCAAGGTGCATAAGGCGTAGTTGAGCCATAGATATTTTATCATCTTGCTCTTCAAAATTGAGATAATCACCATTTTTTTCAAATAATGCAGTTAGATATCTGTATCTTTTATTAAACTCATCAAAATCTTTAAGATTTAGACATTTCAAAAATTTATCATTTGCAAATATAAGTTTATCATTATCTCCTAAGACTACAAGATGATTATCTTGTAGTTGGCTAATCTCTTCTATAAGTATAGTTTGAGATGCTAATTTTCTTTTGATATTGATTTGATTAGATATTTTTTCTACCTCTTCTTCCAATAAATCTATATCTATGGGTTTCAAAATATATGCATCAATATGTAACTCAATAGCATCCATAAGAAAATTATTTTCACTGTGTGCTGTAGTGATGATGATATGCTGTTTGGGATTTATCTTTTTGATAGCATTAGACATCTCAATACCATTCATATTGGGCATCTTAATATCTGTAACGACTATATCTGGAAGATGTTTTTTATAGAGTTCTAGCCCCTCCTTACCATCACAAGCTATAAATAAATTACTAGAAAAATAGCCTAATGGACGCTGAACATTCTCTCTTATGCCCTCTTCATCTTCTACATATAATATTGTTGGTTGATAATACATTTTATACACATCTCCATATTTAATATATAATTATATCCATTGATTTTGATAGTCACACTGAGTTGAAATATACCTACAAAAATAGCTATAATAAAAAGTAAATATTTTTATAAATAAACCATAGATTTGTCATAAATTAGATATAATTCAATTTAATTTAATTTTATGAAAAGGACAAATTATGATGCCAACAGAGAGATATGAGAAGCTTCAAGAGTACCTATCGGCTGAAAATCCGATTTTGCTAGAGGTGATAGAGAAGTATAAAAGCCTTGATGAGCTAGGACATAAGATAGGATTTATTACTCCTGAGGAGACATATACGAGTAATATCTCGTGGTGGCCTATGATTTCGGTATTGGGGACATTCTCTGCTGGTAAATCTACCTTTATCAATCAATATATAGGAAAAAATATTCAACAAAGTGGTAATCAAGCTGTAGATGATAAGTTTACAGTTATCTGTTATGGTGAGAATGAAGAGCCTACCACTCTACCTGGACTTGCCCTTGATGCTGACCCCCGTTTTCCATTTTATAATATCAGTGATGAGGTAAACAAAGTGGACCCGGGGGAGGGAAATAGAGTCAATCTCTATCTCCAACTAAAAACTCTCAATGCTGATAGACTTAAAGGAAAAATCCTTATAGACTCCCCTGGATTTGATGCAGATAGCCAAAGAGATGGTATCCTTAGGATTACTAGCCATATTGTGGATATGTCAGATTTGGTATTAGTCTTTTTTGATGCACGACATCCAGAGCCAGGGGCGATGAGAGATACACTCAAACACCTAGTAGGAGCTACCAAAAACCATAGAGATGCCAATAAAATCTTATATATACTAAACCAAATAGATACAACAGCCAAAGAGGATAACCTAGAGACTGTTATAGCATCATGGCAAAGAGCTATGTCACAAGAGGGGCTAATCTCTGGAAATTTCTATGGGATATATAATGAATTGTCAGCAATAGCAATAGATGACCCTGCACAAGCAGAGAGACTCCAACGCAAAAAAGACATAGACCTTTTAGCTATCACCGAACGAATGGATAAAGTAGGAATAGAGAGAGCTTATCGTATCATTAAAGCTTTAGAAGATTTTTCTAAGCAGATGAAAGATGAGAAGATACCAACTCTTCAAAAAGCTCTACAACGATGGAGTAAGAGTGTCCTTATCACAGACTTTTTACTTTTAGTCCTTATAGGTAGTAGTGTTGCATTTGCTGAGATAAAGTTTGGATATATCTCACAAGTTTTAACCTCTAATTTTATGCAGTTTGGTGCGATTACTGTAGCAATAGTTCTTTTTGTGGCTATGCACTTCAAAGTAAAGAGTATATTTGCATCCATTGTATCTAATAGTTACAAAACCAAAGATATAAGTATATCAAAAGCAATAGTTCACAATACAAAATGGTGGAAACCAATATTTGGTTATAGTTCAAGTAGATGGGGTAGTAAAAATATGAAAAAGCTAGAGGTACTTATGAAAGAGTCAAGAAGTTATATTCAAAAACTAAATGACCAATTTATAAGTCCATCAGGAGATAAAATAACTCCCAAAAAAGAGAAATAAAAAATTAATGGTAGATTTTAATCTACCATTTTAATCTATTCCTGTTCTTGTTTCCGTTCCTCTTCGAGAAGAAGCTTATAACTATCTAATGCTCTCTTCATTAAACCTTTATCAGGTAATTTTCTCCCTGCTATATAGCCTATGATATTACCCTCTGCATCTAGTTTTGGTTTAATAGCTACAAGTACGAGATAGTATCTACCATCAGCTGTTAGATTTTTAACATACCCTTCCCAGTAGTTACCAGACTTTATCATATCCCACATAGCTTTAAATGCTACCTTTGGCATATCAGGGTGTCTATTGATATTGTGAGGTGAGCCAACAAGCTCCTCTTTGGTATAGCCAGAGAGTTCTCTAAATTTGCGATTTGAAAATGTAATTATCCCTTTGGTATCTGTCTCTGTAATCATAACCCCACCATCAAAAGGAACTTCTTCATCTATTGGATCTGGTTTGATAATCTCTTTCCCCGTAATAGTATTTTTTATAATTCTTCCCATAATTTAAGTCCTTAACTATAATGATAAAGATATATAATACCTACTAGTAACTTATAAGACAATGAGATTAATCATAAATAAAATATAGTTTGCTACAATTACACAATTTCAGAGAAAAAGGTATTTTTCTGTGGTTTTGATAAATGGAACCGTTATACTAAAAGTCAAATAGAATAAAAAATATTTAAGTTATTATTTAGCTTCCAAAAGCTCCACAACATTTTCAATAGGTCTCCCTATTACTGCTCTATTCCCTTTGATGACTATCGGTCGCTCAATTAGTTTGGGATTGGCTATCATCACTTCTATTAATTTAGCCTCATCCTCTTCATCTTTTAGATTTAGCTCTTTGTATATCTCTTCACCTTGACGCATTAGCTCTTTTGGTTTCATATCTAACATCTTTAGTATATCTGATAGCTCATTGATAGTTATTGGCTCATCTAGGTATCTAAAAACCTCTGCATCTATATTTCTCTCTATCAATAGCTCATTTACATTTCTTGATTTACTACATTTTGGATTGTGCCATATTATTATTTTACTCATCTACTTTTTCTCCTTATTATTTTCTAAACCTATCATTACATTATTTGCCAAAGCATACGCTAACAATGGAGGAACAGCATTACCCACTTGAACATAAACCTGTTGTTGATTTCCAAGAAATATAAAATCATCAGGAAAAGATTGTATTCTTGCGGCTTCTCTCACAGATAAAGTTCTTAACTCTTCGGGGTGAATATACATATATCCATCCATACCAATATGAGCAATAATTGTCCATGATGGATTTGTCCAAACAAGCTTCTTTAATCTATCTTTAAATATATCTTCTCTAAAAGGTAATATCTGTCTCACTTGTTTTGGTAAGTCCATATAAATATCCCCTTGCTTCATGTGGGTAAATACTTTTTTTGCTCTATCATTAGACATTCTACATCTATTATTCCTAACTGTTTTTTTTGTATTCTTTCTCATCAACTTTTGATAGGTTGTTAAATTTTTATGCTTTGAATATTCACACTCATCTTCTTTCCAATTGTCTGTTATTTGTGGTAAATCAGATAATGCATCTTTGATACTAACATACAAAGGTAATTCTGTATCATTCATCTCTTTTGCCTTTTTATAAGTATCCAAATCTCTAGTTTTTAAAGATGTATCAAACCAATATGTAGGCTTTGGATATTCAAAACTATAACCTTTTTTACAAGCAACAAGCATCATTCTTCGTCTTATTTGAGGGACACCATAAAATACAGAATTCAAAATTTGTGTAGGTTCAATAATATCATATTCAGGTAAATCATTCGTAATAATCTCTTGAACTCTTGCAAATGTAGCACCTTTATATTTTGTCACAAAATTTGGTACATTCTCTATAATAAATACTTTAGGTTGAAAGTATTTAACATATCTCAAATAATCCATAAAAAGTTCATTTCTAGGGTCATCTGTAATATCTCTATCATTCATTCTATTTATAGACTGTATTTTAGCATGACCTATAGTTGAGAAAGTAGGACATGGAGGACCTCCAATAATTACATCAACTTTTTTATTTCCAATTATTTCATGAAATTCATCAGGCTCAATCTCTCTAATATCTCTACATATTGATGTTGAGTTTGGAAAATTATATGAATGTGTATCTATCGCTGCTTGTACATTATCAATTCCACCAACACATTGAAATCCTGCCATCTCAAAACCTTTTGCAAAGCCTCCTGCTCCACAGAATAAATCTATAAAGTTATATTTCATATTTTTCTTTTTTCTTCATTTCTTCAAATATACTATTCGCTTTTTTAATATCACTTGAATAGTTATAGTCTCTTTCACCCTGTTTTACAACATACCAAAGAATATATATACAATTTTTTTCATCATATTTATAAAGAACTCTCATAGCAGATTCTTGAAGACCACCCTCTGTTCCTATTCTTATTTGCCAAACATCTCCATCTTGTAGTTTCTTTAATAAAAACCCATCTGATACAAATTCCATACTAACACATTTATTAATTTTACTAATTATCTTTTCAGTTGAAGAAACATCATTAGTCAATAACCAATTTTTAAAACTATCAGAATAAATAATATTTTGATTAGGTAATTTATCAAGTTGTTTCTGATTATAATGAGCCACTACATGCTCTTTATTTGCAATATTATCTAAAATAACTTTTTCAGAATTTCCACTTTCTTCTACTTTACTCGCGATTATTTTATAGTTTTTCCATCTATTTTTTCCAAAACTTAATAGAAATGTTTTTTTACTTAATGAATAAGAGAGTATTAAATATTTTTGAGAATCATATTTTTCATCATCAAAATATAAATTACTATCTATTATATTTTCTATCTCTTCATCACTCATTTTATTTAAACAATCACTATTGCATTGTTGCTTCATAAATAAATGAAGCGTTCTAGATATTTCAGGTTTAATTGATTTTAAAGCATCTCCAAAGTTGTAACCATCAATAATTTTTAAATTGAAAATATTCTTTTCTTCAAAATAAAAACGACTACCTTTATTCTCTT
>JASFZJ010000061.1:0-5443 GCA_045267865.1 Sulfurovum sp.
ATAATGCCTACTTTAGAGATATTTATGTTAGGATTTGTTGTATTGGTGGTAGGTGTAGGTTTGGGTTGGTTTATATATGATAGTAGGAGTGATGAGGAGAAGTAGATATAATTCTCCTCAATCAACCAAAAAAGTAATATTAAGAGTCATTCAAAGATTTATCTAAATTTATGTATAATGCAGAGCAATAAAAATTAGATTATTATTCTAAAAGTCTATAAAAATCTCTCGGTGCATCTACTTCAAACTTTAAAGGTTTCTTTGTCCTAGGGTCTATTATCTTCACTCTCTTTGAGTGTAGTCCCATTCTACTACCTTTCGTTCCATATCGTTCATCACCAATAATACTATGACCCAACCATGATAGATGTGCTCGTATTTGATGTTGTCTTCCTGTATCTATCTTCACCTCCAAGAGTGAAGATTTGGAAGATTTTTGTTGAATAGTATAATGAGTAATAGCACTTTTAGCATGAGGATGTTTGCCCACATGCATACGATACTCTCTCTCATCAATCCGTAAAGGCTGGTCTATCGTCAATTTTTCTTCTTTAGGAATTCCCTCAACAATAGCCAAATATACTTTCTCAGCCTGACCCCAATTTGACATTATAGCCTCTCTCATCTCTTTGGAAGTAGCAAATAATAATATACCAGAAGTATCTCTATCTAGTCTATGCACAGGCCATAATTTGAGAGTATTTTTTCCTCTTGAGAGCTGAGTCCTAAGTATTGCAAGGGCGTGTTGCTTATTCTCTTTTGCATCTGCTACAGACAAAAGTCCTGCTGGTTTATTGACAGCGATAATATCTCTATCTTGATATATAATTTCTAGTCTATTAATAATCTGATTAGCTCTCCTTTGAGTAACACCAATCTCCACACTATCACCAATATTCAATCTAAAATCATGCTTAGTTATAATGGTATTATTGACCACAACACTAGAGCCTTGAAGACGCTGTTTAACACTTTTTTTTGACCAACCAACAAGGTTTTTAAAAAGAAACTCCAATAATTTACTCTCTTCTTTTACTATAAATTTATCTGCCATTTTTATTAAATCCTTTTTATACTTAAAACAAAAAAATTGTATCTTAATTTTAGTGTTTTTAAGGTTGTTTGTTTCTATTGGGGTATTATAGTATCTAAGTGAGTTTAATTATAAACTACATATACTTCTTCAAAATTTCAGGTATCTCTATAGTCCCATCTTCATTTTGATAATTCTCCATAATTGCAACAATCGTTCGTCCAACTGCCAAAGATGAGCCATTTAGAGTATGCACCATCTTATTTTTTTTACCATCTTTAAATCTTATCTTAGCTCTTCTAGCTTGGAAATCTCTTGTATTTGAGATAGAAGATATTTCTCTATATTGATTTTGACCAGGAAGCCAAACCTCTAAGTCTATCGTCGTAGAAGCAGAAAAACCTAAATCTCCTCCACAAAGCTCCACTACTCTATGAGGAAGACCCAAATCAGTGAGCATATCAGAAGCATTTTGTACCATCATATCAAATACACCTTGACTTTTTTCAGGATGAGCGATAGCTACCATCTCTACTTTATGAAACTGATGTTGTCTAATTATCCCTCGTGTATCTCGCCCTGCACTCCCTGCCTCTTTACGAAAACAAGGTGTATATGCTGTCATAAGTATAGGTAGCTCTTTTTCAGCCAAAATCTCATCGTGATAGATATTTGTAAGTGGCACTTCTGCTGTAGGGATAAGATACAAATCCTCATTTTCAATCTTAAAAAGGTCATCTTCAAACTTAGGAAGCTGTCCTGTACCTTGAAGCATAGTAGAGTTATTGATAAAAGGTACAGAGAACTCCACAAAACCTCTCTCTCTATTTCTATCCAAAAAGAAGTTGATTAAAGCTCTCTCCAATCTTGAAGCATCACCTTTGAGAATAGAAAAACGACTTTTGGCAAGTTTAACACCTCTCTCGAAGTCTATCCAACCATTTATCTCTCCTAGCTCCCAATGCTCTTTTGGCTTAAAGCTAAACTCTCTAGGAGTTAGAACTTTTTTGAGTTCTATATTATCATCTTCATCTTTACCATCAGGAACGCTATCATCAGGGAAATTAGGAATAGAGAGAGCTACATTATAGAGATTTTTCTCTGCTTCTCTAGCTTTTTCTTGAAGAGGTATCATCAACTCTTTATTAGCATCTACTTTAGCTTTAAGTTCAGATATATCTTTACCCTCTCGTTTATATTGACCAAAGAGCTTAGACATACTATTTTGTTCAGCTTGAGCATTCTCCAAAGAGGCATTAGCCTCTTTGAGAGTTGAAAAAAGTATTTTTAAGTTTTCGAGTGTAGAGCTATCCACACCCTTTTTTTGAAGTTTGCTACTAGCTTCATCAAAGCTACTTTGGAGATATTTAAGGTCTATCATAATTTAATGTCCTATATATTTTGATGTAATTATAGTCAAATTATGATAAAAGAGTGGATTAATACTCTCTTATTATACTACCTCCTGATTCATTCCAACTAATAGTACAAGCAACGGGTTCTGTACCAGCAGCTGGTGCTGTTGTAGAGATGAGTACATTAATTTGTCCATTTGAATTTGTTAGCAAACTTCCAGAGACATATTCACATTTTGGGTCACTACTAATAATACTTGCAGAAACAACTTCTAAATTAACTAATTTTTCTATTCCATCATTTATACTTAATCCCAATATTACATTATAATTAGATCCTGTACTAGATATTACTACATTTGATGAACTATATTTTCTCCATCTAAGTCCTGCTACTTTTGCTACACCTGTACGATTACCATCTTGATAAGCATGAGCTGATATAGTCACTGTATGCCCTGCAAGAATAGGGTCAAAGCGTACTTCAAAACCTACATTACCATTAGTATCTGTCGTGTAAGAGCCTGTTTCAGATTGTATATCTACAGTAGCTATACCATAACCATCGATGTATCTATCTGAGTTTCCGATTATATAAGTCAACCCTGGTACAGTTATTACATTAATACCTGAATAGTTTTCTACAAGTGTTAGTTGATTACTTGTTACATTAGATATACTCCAACTACCTAAATATGAATTATCATGCTCAATAGAATTTGGAATAATTGATAATAAGTCATCAGTAACTACCGTACCAAATGGACCATTAGTATCAAGGAATAGAGCAGGTTCAAATGCTAAAATTTTACCCTCAGCTAAGTTAGCTTTTTCTACTTTAACGCCATTAATAACAGATGGATAGAGTGTTGTCCCCTCTCTAGCAGGATTATTATATTTATCAACTGCATGTATAGTATAGAAGTTTTGATATATACCAAAAAGTGTATCTTCTCCTGTACTTTTATAAAATAGAGACATTGATTTTACAGGACCTGAGAGTATCACTATAGGTATTGTCTTAGTTATTACTACATTTTGAGTACCATCATAAATCAATGCTGATATCTCTATAGCAGCTGTACCTGATATAGTTTGAGGATTTATAGTGATAGGGTTACTAGCAAAATCAAGATAAGTTGTAGTACTACTTGTACCAAACTTAAGTATATCAGGGAATAGTGTTGTTAGATTTACTTCTAATACCTTATTATCATCTATCAATGTAGTACCTCCAAAAGCATGTATCAATACTACTATTTGATTCTCTTCATCAACAAAATATGACTCCTCTGTTGTAACACTAATCTCATAAGCAGCACTTGTCCCACCTGCGAGTAGATATTTAATATTAAGCTCTTTTGTAAGTGTATTTTGAGTTGTTTCAGTTATTGTAATATTTCTCTCTACCAAATTTAAAAGACTATTAGGTGCTGTATATTGTATCGTTGCTCTACCGTTTGCATCTGTTGTAACAATACTACTAGAGAAGTAACCATAATCTACTCCTGCATAAATTGGATTTTCTAATCCAACTGTAGTACTTACTCCAATATTTTGTGAATCAACTGTGACAATAGTTATATTTTGCTCTTCTCCACCACTAGTGATAGTCAGGCTACTAGGAAGTATGTACATATCAGTAGCACTCCCATCTGCTTGACCATTAAACCTCAAAGTAGTTCTAGTAATTATAGTTCTATCCTCTTTGTAGTAGAATGTAAGATTTACATCTTCTATTGTTTGAATATTTGATGGAGATTTATATGTGAATGTTGTTTTACCATTAGAACCAATTGTTCCTTCATAACTTGCTAATGTACCATATATTGGCATAACATACTCAGCAATAACTATTTTACCTATAGCTGGAGATATTATCCCTCCCGTCTCTTTCATAGATAAACCTACCGATATAAGATAATCAGTAGATGGAGTTGGAATAGTTAAATTTTCCTCAGAGCTTATATTATACTCAGCACTATCAACATTAAGTGTTATATTTACATCTTGACTACTATTATTTTCCATATATAACCTAATTTGAGAACCATTTAAATTAGTTAAATTATCTGGAGATGTATATATAAATTCTACTTTTCCATTATCATCTGTTGTCCTAGAAAATTGATCCATACTACCTTTTGTACCATCAAAGAACTGTACAAGTATAACTTCTCCTACAGCTGCTTGAATACCATTTGCTAAAGATGCTTTAATGGTTACACTCTGACCTGTACTAGTGATATTTATCTCATTTGATAAGACTGTAAGATTATAGTCTGAATAGTTACCAATTATAGGCGTTGCAAAATGAATAGTTATATTTTTATCACCTAGTGGAGTAATACTATTTATCACAAATGTAACATTAAAATCACTAGCCGATGGTAATATACTGGGAGATGTATAGCTAAATGCAACATGTCCATTATTATCAGTAGTTCCTTCATAGATATCAAAAATTCCTTTATTTACATCAAATGTTTTAACTCTAATTATCTTATTAGGAATAACTCTATTACTTATTATATCTACTAGATAGAGGTCAAATACTTTAGGTACATCTACAGCATCTATAGTTATCTCTTTAGGCTCAATGTAAAGAGTATAATCCAAAATCTCATCTCTAAAGTGTATTGTAGCATTACCCTCTTTACTACTATTACTCTCCATTCTTAAAGTTATATTAATATCACTACCATAAAGAGCTGTTATATCCGTAGGAGATGTATAGAGAAATGCTACTCTACCATTATTATCTGTAGTGGCACTAAAGCTATTCATTCTACCTTGTGTATCAGATGTAAAATCTACGTAAACAACCTCTCCTACTACAGGAATATTATTTCCATTCTCTATAAATGCCTCTATAGTTCGTGACTCTCCTGCTATTGTGATATTTGTCTCTGATGGAGTTACAGTAAAGATATAAGCACTAGAATCTACTCCTACACCAACTGCTACAAAGTTTACTGTTACATTCGCTTCTCTACTTATACTAGCACTTGATATATCAAATCTAATATCAAAGCTTGTACTCTCTACTACCACA